>JBDNIA010000548.1:0-2827 GCA_041688525.1 Crocinitomicaceae bacterium
GGCGGCGAAGGATACATGAGCACTAAAGATGCTGTTAAACTCGTGCCACGCGATCGTTGGACTCCTTTTAAAGCAGATTGATGCTGTTTTGTTTCAAAAAGACTAAATAATTATACAAAGTTCATAGGGAACTTTAAAATAGCCGGTCCCTGAGCGGGACTTATTGATTAGGAGAACATATCATGGCAGACGCAAGCATTCAAGCACAAACTTACACCAATGCAGGTGTAGCAAACGCATACAACACAACAAACTACGAAAAAATGGTCATTAGCCAAGCTGATGTAGGTCGCGAACTTATTGTTAGCGCAAGCAAGACAGACATGACCAATGCTGAATTAAAAGCAGCCCGTGCCCAGTTAACACTAGCAGGCGGCAGCGGTACAGGTTCAGATGTAAACGGTCCAGATGCATTTACTGTTGCTGCATTCGGTACAGCAGACGGCACAGCATTTGTAAGTGGTACAACTGACGTTGTATACTTCCGTTTACAAGGTACTGGTACACCAGACACAACAACAATTGGCGGAGTTGTACTCGCAATAGTTGCAGTTTTTGCACCAGCAGTATAATAACATAATTAGGAGAATATAAAAATGGCAGATATTTCAACAGTCGCACAAATATACGACAATACAGGAACACAAGTTGCAGCAGCTAATGCAGCAGCAAACAAAAAGGCAAAAGAAGGTAATGGTATTGCTGGACGTACTAGAATCATTAATCTTGCAAAATCAAACATGACTCAAGCAGAGCTTGCCGCAGCACTAGTATACCTTGCACAGGGCGATGTATCTGGTACTAACGATGCACACACAGTAGCAGGCGTTTCAGTACTAACTGAATCAGGTGTATTCACAACTGGCGTAACTGATGCAGTACAAGTTGCAATTCAAGGAACAGGCGTAGCAACAATGGCGACCGACTTTGGAATCGGTTCAACTGGTGTAACAGCAACTTTAATTGCTGACTTTGCAGGCCTTCAGGCTTAATTTGTAAATTCTCAGAGATGGGAAGTCAAGGCCTCGGATTTATTCCGGGGCTTTTTTACGGCTATAAATATTAGCACATTATGGCACGATACAAAATTATTACATTGATAGACATTACTCGCAGTCAACCAGCGAAAGAATCTGCTTCTACTATTCAAACAGGCCAACAGTCCAACTTTAATAGTCTACTACAGGCAATTGGTCTTAGGTCAAACGTTGAATGGGCTAGCGATCCAAAAAAATACACAGGCGCCATGCCCATCAACATTGACGGTCGTGCTACACATTGGATATGGGAAGTTGATTGCGAACGCGAAGAAGTATTCTTAAAAGACAATGATCCTTGCGGTCTACTAAAAGATGACCTGCACGGTGTACCTGTGATTGACCAACTTGAAAATTCTGTAGACATTGTACCAGCTGCATTTCAAACACGCAATGGTAATCAAAATACTTGGATTGACATTATATAGTAGTTAAATTTGTCAGTGTAAGTACTTAAATAATAGTATGCAAGCATTTTTAAATAAAAAATTACGTGAAATAAGATTGTGGGCGTGGGCAGCGGCAGTACTACCTGTAGTATCATTGGCGACACTATTCTTTATATGGGCATTCGGAACTGATCATTTATTTAAAGTAGCAATGATTTCCGGTGCCAGTGCTATGTTTACCGTAGCAGTGTGTTGGTGGTGGTGGGCATTACACGCCATAAGAACGTTAACGGCAGATTGGAAAACAATCAACGAAAGTATCGTAGAGGTATTAGCTGAAATTAAAGAAGTCAGGACGTTGGTCCGAGATGCGATCGAAGTCAACTCGGATAAATAAAGTATCAAAGGCACAATCATTAGGCAGTTTTACCCAAATTAGGAACATGGCTCGGAGCGAGCACCCTGACTTAACATATACGGAGAATAGCCTAACATGGCCGACAATACAACCCAGTTTGAACGAATCAATCTTGAAGCACACGTGGATCTATGTGCGTTACGTTATGGACAACTAGATGATAGACTAACCACATTAGAAAATAAAGTAGACAGAGTACACGTTGATATCATTGAAGGACAAAAAAGTCTAACCAAAGTGCTCATTGGCACAGCAGGAACAGTGATTGCAGGAATATTATCAATTGTAGTCACGCTCTTAATCAAGATGGGTTAAAAACTACACAGTTAAATACAAGGGACTTATAGAGTCCCTTTTTTTATGACTGCAATTTCCAAGAGACTAGCGCAGATAGTTCGAAAAGAATTATCTAAAAATATTATTCCTGTTAAAACAGCTGATGGTATCCTAGTGGGCGAAATATTAATAGTCACCGACGGTACATTAAAATCATTGTGGAAAAACAACGAACTAATTTACAAAGAAATACACTTAAATTCAGTTGCTATCAAGATGGCAAATGTGATGGCATTAAGATCTAGTAGCATCTATGTAGATGATATATACAAAGCAGATCAAGATTACGGCCGCTGGTTTGTAGATAGTCAAATATTACGCACACAGTATCAAAAGTCCTTAAACAATAAAGAATACGATCGTGCTGACATATTATGGGCAAGATACGTAGAAAGTAGGCATCGAACAGAATCAACTAAACTTAGAGCAGAAAGTTTAATAAAGAATTGAATAAATATAATATCTACTCTGGACCTTTAACTTTATGAAAACCACAGACCTTTTTAAAAATAATAGATCGGCTAAACGACTCAACGAATCACTTGCAAAAACATTTGGCAAGAGTATTAACTTCGAATCATTTGATACTGAAAAGTTAGAAGATGCACGTAACAAATTACGTACACAGATCTACACAGCTAGATCAA
>JBDNIA010000549.1:0-3176 GCA_041688525.1 Crocinitomicaceae bacterium
GATAGATTCCTATATTTATCCCGTGCCCTTCTAAAACGCGCGCGACTTCCTTTACGCTTTTGCGGGTTTGACAATAAATTATACCTGATTGCTCTTTGTGCATGTAACAACAATCAAGAATGCGCCCTAATTTATCCTCTGTTTGAACGATATTAAACTCCAGATTTGGGCGATGAAATGCACCTTGGAAGAGCTTGACATTTTTTAATTCTAAATATTCTATAATGTCTTTCTGAACTCTTGGGGTTGCTGTCGCAGTTAAAGCAATTATTGGCGCATTAGGATGGATTTGTCTAAGCTCATGTATTTCTAAGTAAGAGGGACGAAAGTCGTGACCCCATTCTGAAATGCAATGTGCCTCATCTACAACAAGTAGGCCTAAGTTCATTTTTTTAAGCCGCTCAATAAATAGGCGCGTTTTTAGTCTTTCAGGAGAAACATATAGAAAGTCAACATTGCCATATATTGCGTTATCGAGTAAAATATCAATTTCGCGGTAAGTCATCCCTGAGAAAATGGCTTGAGCATTGATACCGCGCCTTTGGAGATTTCTTACTTGATCTTGCATTAAGGCTATTAAAGGCGAGATAACCAATGTTAATCCTTCTCGTGCGATTCCTGGAACTTGAAAGCAAATTGATTTCCCTCCTCCAGTTGGGAGTAATGCGAGGGTATCGTGTCCATAAATTGAACTATCAATAATTTCCTCTTGAAGTGGGCGGAATTTATTGTATCCCCAAAAATGCTCTAATATTTCTTGACTTTTCTTCAATATTAACTCTAAATTGCGAATGCTAAAATTAGATAAATATTTTACCATTATCCTCCAAAAAGTTTGAGGAGTTCTGTATTTAAGGTATCTTCGCCACTCAAGTGAAAACTAATGATACAAGAACAATTTGAAATTAAGGTAAATACTACCAAGCCATCTAAAATAGACCAAGTTGATTGGGACAATCTTCCATTTGGGAGAGTGTTTAGTGATCACATGTTGGTTATGAACTATGAAAATGGAGCATGGCAGACCCCTGTTATTGAATCGTTTGATAATTTATCAATGCATCCTGCGACTTCCGTTCTACATTACGGTCAGACCATTTTCGAAGGCTTGAAAGCTAATTTAAACAAGAATAACGAAATTTTAATTTTCCGTCCCGACATGAATGCGGAGCGTTTTATTGAGTCTTGCGAACGAATGTGTATGCCCGTCATTTCTAAAGAAGTTTTTGTTGAGTGTATTCAAAAATTGGTAGAAGTTGACAGAAATTGGATTCCTAACAAAGAAGGATATTCACTTTACATCCGCCCCTTTATAATGGCAACGGATGGATATATCGGAATAAAACCCTCTGACACTTATAAATTCATAATTTTCACTTGTCCAGTTGGAGCCTATTATTCTAAGCCTGTTAATGTAAAAATTGAAGAACATTATACGCGCGCTTCTGAAGGGGGAGTAGGACGAGCTAAGACAGCTGGTAATTACGCAGCAAGTTTGTATCCTGCGAAATTGGCAAATGAACAAGGTTTTGATCAATTACTTTGGACGGATAGTAAAACACATGAATATTTCGAAGAATCTGGCACGATGAACGTTATGTTTATGATAGACAATATTCTAATAACTCCCTCTGAAGAAAATGATACGATATTAAGAGGAATAACGAAAAAATCTTTCATAGAGTTAGCGCGTTCCAAAGGACATGAGGTTATTGAAAGAAAAGTGAGCGTCAAAGAAGTAGTTGAAGCAATTCGCACTAACAGACTGCAAGATGCTTTTGGTATCGGAACTGCTGCAACGATAGCCCACATTGCGAAGATAGGTTACAGAGACGAAATTTTTGAATTGCCATCCTTAGAATCACGTAAAGTGTCAAACGAAATAAAAAATATACTAAACGATATTAAACAAGGCAAGATTGCCGATCCATTTGATTGGTGTTTGAAAGTGAAATAAAAAAAAGCTTCTTCGGAAGCTTTTTTTATGGAAATATCTTTTTTTGACATCTAAATGTAAATCATTTGTGTTATTTAAGTAAATTTCAATCCATGTTTCGAGACTATTATAAAACCTTTCTATTTTTCGTCTTTCTTGGTTTGTATAGCCAAGGATATTCTCAGTTAACACTGAAAGTTAGAGTGCTTGATTTTTCAGGCGACAAGATTATTATAGGTGCGACTGTTTCCATCTCTCAAGAGAAATTACTTTTCATTGGCTCAACTGATTCTTTAGGAGAGATTAACACGAATTTTAAGTTTAAAAATAAAGTAAATCTAAACATTACCCATCCTACATATTATTCCTTTGAGCGCCAGTTTGAAATGACAGATGATACGCTTCTTTTAGTAGTAAGATTGCGAGTGGATAAAATCCAGGAAATAAAAGAAGTCATTGTTAAAGCTCCAGGCGCTGTTGATACTGTTTTTAGAAGCTCTCGATTGCATGTTGAAGATTTTGCAGTTCTACCAAACGGAAACTTGATGCTTCTCACTTATTCAAAGCGTCTTAAAAAAGGGTCAGAGGTTTTATTATATGACGGTCAGAAAATATTACAGTCGTTTGCTGTGCCTGACATTGCAGAAAAATTGGTGCAAGATTACCGAGGAAATGTTCATGTAATTTGTCGAAATAGTGTTTTTACTGTTTTAGCAGAAGGAAATACTTTAAAATTGGCTTTACTTGAAAAAGACTATTTCTATCGTTATGTTGCACCAATTCTAGATACGAATGGTTTTCAAATGTACTATTCAGATTTTAACGAGTTATATCCTGAATTTTCATATTGGCAATATGATCAGTTGGATACCGTGTACGAAAAATTTAGAACAATCCGAGATGATTTGATGATGGAACTTTATCTCGCTGAATACAAATGGGTAGATGTCCGAACTAAATTATGGGCTAAAAATTTAGAATATGAAACGGGAATTGATGCTGAAATTTGGGTTGGCGCAAATTATTTTACACAATCCATATTCTACAAAGAATTATATGCTCCATTCTTTAAGGTTGATAATGAACTGATAGTTTTTGATTATTACCGTAATCAGATGTTTATTCATGATGCAAACGGATTGGTTCTGGGTTCTGGAGCTATAGAGCATCATTTAGATAAGAAAAATTCAGGTTGGAAAGCAGAATTGCTGCAAGATCGAAAATTTGGCAATATCTATGC
>JBDNIA010000550.1:0-8338 GCA_041688525.1 Crocinitomicaceae bacterium
ACAAAGTGTTATCGCTAACGTATTTTCAGAAAATGGCGATGTTGTAAATCTCGATAATTTAGTTTATAATCGAGGGTCGGGCTCGTTCAGTACAACAACTAATCGATACCGAGTATTGTTGTTTAAATCAAATACAGGCAATCTTACTGACAACCAATTTGATCTTACATTGGTCAATCCGACACAAGCTGTACAGGTATTAGGATTAGATGAAAAAGAATTTTCAAATGGAGCGGCGGTGGAGTGGGTTCGAATCTTAGAAGTACAAGGCGGTTATGTTCCAGGAAGCAATGTATGGTTTAAAAATTCGGGTTCTGAGATACAAGGAACCTTTGTAATCAATCCATTAGATGCTACAATACTAACTGTGACATTAGATGCTGATACCTATCCTGCTAATACAGACATTCCGGGATCATCAGAAGTTCGAGGAACAATCGATGCAATAGTAGATCCATACAAATATAATCCGTTAGAAGTATACGGTAGTCTAAGTAGCATACCTGTCGGTCTTCGATTCTTAATGTTAGACGATATTAATACCAGTGCCAATAGAGGTGACTTTAATAGATTGCTCGAAGGTAACGATAGTTCTCGCGATCCATATGATGGTCCGGACGGATGGAAAGACTCGGCAGGAGCTGATCCTATTGTCTTTGCTAATTCTATCATAGAATGGGATGGCACAACTTGGTCCTCAATTTGGGAACCTAGTGCAGAGACTGCAAACACGGTAGTACAAAATATCCGTACAGGTATCAAATATCGTTGGGATGGCACACAATGGCTCAAAGCGTTTGAAGGTGAATATGCGCCAGGAGATTGGAACTTCAAACTAATCTAAGATAAGTACTGGCATGCAATCACGTGCCGGCTTATTATTTCTAGCAAAAACTACTGGAAGAATACTGCTCATCTTAGAAAATGACAAGTGGACTGTACCTACCTTTGCTAGATCAGGGCCGTTATTAGACGATGCAAAATTGTTGTTAGATACGTACTCACAAGGTAAAATATTACCTATAGAATTATATCTTAGTGAGGACCGAGGATTTGAATACGGTACATATGTATGTGTTGTTGATCAAGAATTTTTAACTACAGCGGCACCTACTATGTGTTGGGCGGAACTAGAGTTACTTCCCAAACAATTACATGTCGGAGTACGAACTACCTTACACAATCAAATTATAAGAACAAAAATAGAAACCATTATGGAGTTAGAAAATAATGTCAATGACAATATTAAAATCTGATAGATTTCAAAAAGAATACAAAGAGTTTCAAGAAAAGATTAATAAAATAAATGACACTAAAGCAAAAGCCGAGGTGAGGTTGTTATTAAATCAATTAGTTGCTGAAGTCAATGCAATCGATGCAGGACATGCAGAAATGTTTGGAGGCTCTAAGCTACCATCAAACTTGTCTGATAATCGAACTGGGTTAACAAGCATTCGCAAGCAGATAGTTTCTAAACTAGCAGAATGTAAAAATGCCGGCTTTGTGTCTTAATAGATTTAATTAAATAGCACCCGTATCTAGCCAAGGAAGAGACTCAGCAAATTCCCACAAATTATTAAAAATTTGTGTTTTTTCTTTTAATTTCTTGTTGGCATACGTGTCAAGTTTATCTATAGTATCAAGGCCGTGACCAGTTTTAATAAGAATAGGCAATGCTCTAATCTTGTCAGCAACTTTTAAATCACTTATTTTGTCACCAACATAGGCGCCGCCTTTGAATTTAAGACGTAGTTCTTTTTCTGCTCGCTTAAACATTCCATTATTCGGCTTGGCATAAATGTCTTGTTTTAAATTAGTAGTGCTGTAATAGATACCATCAATACTCGGGCATCCAGCTTTTCCCAACAGATCCAACATGTATTGATGAACTTGATCAACATCATCAGAGGTCAGTTCTCCTCTGCCAATGCCACCTTGATTGGTTAGTATCACAATGTTGTATCCTTTGCGGCGCATCATTGCTACTGCTTCAAGACTGCCTGTAATGGGAACAAATTGCGACGGATGAGTCACTGGCACGCCGATGTCTTGATTTATGGTACCGTCGCGATCTAAACCTATAGTGATTGAATTTTTAGTCATGATAAAAGAGTCCTACTAGTATATAGTATAGTTTCTTTTAAAACTTAAAATTACTGATCCTACCCTTCTACTTCTACAATAACCGTATTAGGAGAGTACTCTGCGGCGGCGGCTTCCGCATCAGCACGAGTGTCATACTCAACAGGACCAACCCATGTGGTTCCTTCTTTTTGATACGTCTTCCATTCCATTACTTTTGGATCAGCAGATGTAGGGCGTTTAATAATGAATTTTTTCATATGTTAATCTCCGTGTAAACATAGTAGTTGCTTATTTATCAACAGTAGTGAAGAAGAAAACCTGGGTAAGTCTGCCAGTTTCTTTACTGTTGCCAAAGCCTGCAATTAGGCTTCGATGAAACATTTTACCGTTGTACAACACAAGTCTGTTGTACACATTGCCAACTGTTGTAATCAACTCCCACTGTGTTTCGTCTCTGGCATCTATTTCAGTGTTAGGGCCTGTATACACTTGTGTACTCTTGTGTCTAAAAATGCCGGTTCCGGCATCAACTGGAGCATTAGGTGTTAGATACAGTATTCCAGCCCAGTTGGTTTGATCGCAGTGTAGCCATGTTTTTTCATCTTCCAAACACAGCTGAAATTGCAAGCTGTCTTGTTCCCAAGAAGTGACGCACTGGTTTAGTACCGTTTCAATTTTTTGTTGTACATATTGTTCGTAATCTTTGTCAGCACGGTCACTACGATAACCCGGATACATTCCTGTTTTATCAATATCTATGTTCAGCACAGACGCCCTAACAACATCAGGATTATCTAAAAAATCATCAATAATTATTGTGTTAATTTTCATATGAAGAACATTTGTACCAATCTATACAAGTCGTTTTCAAACATGCCAGGTTTGATGTAGGCTGTATGTAAAATATTCTGTTCGTACAGCACGAATCGATTAAATTTCATTTCAGCAAGGAATATCTGTTCCCATGGGCCGACACTGTCTGTAACATACTGCTCTTGTATACCTTCCGTTACAGCTGGGCCGCGCTGACTGCCGTTGTAAGTGTAAAAACTTGTACCTCCTGCGCACTCCCTGTCAGTGTTTAGGTACACAGTTGCTGCAAATCTAAAATCTTCACGGTTATCAACATGTGGTACTACTGCGGGAAGGTTGCTGCTTTGAATAACATTGACACAAAATGTTGCTGACTTAAAGATTTCATCCAAGTTGCTGTTTGGCGAGCTGCGACGTTCTTCAGGTAAAAACACGCTGCGTATCAATTCATCAAATACTACAGAAAAATGTTCTAAATTATAAAACGCATCTATGCGTCCGCCTGGAACTCCGCCTAATATTCTTGGATTGTGCGTAGGAGGAATAGCCAATGCTAGCTCTCTTACCAAATGAGGGTTTTTGTAAAAGTCGTCAATTATTACAATTTTAGAACTGTTAGGGCCAAACGTAAACGTGGTAGCAGAAAGATTGTTGTTTATTTCAAACACTGCTGATTCGTCGATAATGTGTTTGTTCATAACACGGTTATTCCGCAATCTTAAAATCAAAATTGATTATACAACGACTTTTATAATTAACTGGCGAATTACCTGCATGAAACTGTAGGCCATCAAAATATACACCCTCCCCTTTTCTAGGAGTACTAGTGAATATGGTTTGCAGATCTGGCTCATTCTTAGTCAACATGGTAGGATGCGTTGTATTTTCGTATTTTTTATTAAAAATCACTGTATCGCCATCGCTGTCATCCACATAGTATACAAAAGTTTTAAATGGGTCAGTTGACATTAGATCAACGTGCGGTGGATTAAAGTGATCCGATGTATGTCCAGGATTTTGCGGACTGAGTCTAAGGCGCAATCGTATCAGTTCTGTAATTGTGATGTTCAATTTAAATTCTAAAAAACGTAGTATGGGTTTGAAATACTGGTAATATTCTGATTTGACAGTGCCATCTTCATAGCACACGTGAACAAACGCAAACGCATCAGTCACCCGAGAATCTTCAAATGGATTCAAAGAATCGGCATATATTCCTTCTGAATATTCGGCAATCTTTGGACGCCAATACCACGGCATGTTTTTTAAATTGGATATGATTTCATTTTGATACGTGACTGGCACGAAATCTTTAACATACTGTACTATATCTGAAATATCCTGACTGCTCATACGGTTTCCTTTTATCCTGTAAATTCTATCCAACCTGTAAGCAGATATTTGTCACCACTCAGCGGAGGATTACCTCTATGCGTATGCGTGAATCCTGCAGGCCATATTACCAAACGACCCTCTACTGCGTTGACCCGTTGATGTTGGTACAAAAATTCAGTCTCACCGCCCTGCTCTACTGTGTTCACGTACAAACTCCACGCTAAAAATCTATGCGATACTATTGCGCTGGGTGTTTCGTAATGCCATGTGTGATAACCACCACCTGGAATTGTTTTTTGCAATCGCATACTACTTATTCCGTGCGTGTCTGCATCTGCTAAAATACTATATTTGTCAACGTATTCAGCATAGCATTTCCAAAATTGAGTAAGAAATTGCTGTACTACTGTGTTTTTACTGTTGAACATGATAGCAGGCTGTAACAGAAATGCTGTTTCATCATATTTGGCATGGGCGTTACCTTCGTTCAGTTCTTGTCTAGTGTATACTAGATTGTGCGATCTCAACATTTCAAAATAATCAATCAATCCGTGGCAATCAGCAGATGATACTGCGTTATTAAATATGCTTATAAAATTATCGTTCATTGTGTATTTGACGTTTGAGAATTTCTAAATACTCCACATGTGGGATAGCTGTTTTTGATTTGTTCATCTCTGTATTGGCATGCGCAGACATTAGATTAGTTGCCTGCTCTACGGTGAGCGATGTCTTTTTACTCAGTGCCACACCCATCTGTATAAGCCAACAGATCCAGTTGGTTCCTGAAAATACAAATCCTTGACTGCCGACTGATAGTTTTTCTTTATCTGCAGCCATGTCGTATTCAAACTGTTGCTGACGACTGGACTTTACTCGTGTATCTTTAACCCATTGCCAAAATTTACTATCTTTATCAACTTTGGAATAGTGCATTCCCACAAAGTCGATACAATCTTCAAAGTAACCAATCATTGTCTGATTGTAAACTTCTACATCTTGTTCTGTATAGTAGTCAATGCCCAACCTAAATACTAACTGCTCCAGTCCTGTGATGATCAACGCAACCCCAGTGCTTTCTAAAGGTTCAATGAAACCTGCGCTGAGACCAATAGATACAACATTACTATGCCACATGTTTTTGTTGTAGAATGGAGTCCAATCGATCACTTTTACTTGATCCTTGCTGATTCTGTTGTCCCAGTAGTTGACAAAGAATTCTTTGGCCTGTTCAACATCAGTGATGGTTCTGTTGAATACTAGTCCCGATCCTATGCGACTTTGTACAGGGATATTCCATACCCAGCCATGTTCTACTGCTGACGATTTGACATATGGTAGCATTTCTTTGTCTTTTGCCATGTAGGGCACATGTGCTGCCACTGCGGTATCACAAAACAATCGGCCTTCCACAGTTACTCTATCAGGACGGTCATGTAGCAGATGTTTAAACCCAGTACAGTCGACGTACAAATCAGCAGAAATTTTCTGCGTGTCTTTCAGTGTTAGTTCTTGTATTCTGCCATCTTTCCTTACAACAGCAATTACTTCAGATTTGATAAGAGTAACATTCCGCGTTGTCAATATTTTTTCTTGTATCAACTTGACCAGTTTGCTACAATCTATATGGTAAGCGTAGTTGCCATGGCGTAGCACTTCCACATCGACCTTGTTGTGATTGACCGATACATCGTACATTGACAATCCGTGCGTTTTAAAATCTAAATCTTGCCTAGCGGACCACACGTCCAGACTGGATACATCCAAGTTGTGATGCATTGGAAAAGAAAATGGATGCCACACATCACTGCTGTTTTCTCCCCATTCAGGAAATAATATACCCGATTTGAAAGTTGCGTCAATTTCAAAAAACCAATCTGCTGGCGAAAATCCGCACTGTTCCATGATCTGACCAAATCCTAGTAGTGTGCCTTCGCCCACGCCCACGGGACTGCCAACTTCTTTGTCAACGACCAAAATATTATAGTCCGGCTTTTGGTTGGATAGATATGCTGCTGCCAACCATGCGCTGGTACCCCCGCCTACTATGGCTATGGTGTTGACATTGTATGTATTCTTCATTTAAAATCCTTGTTTAGTGTTGGGCCACGTAATATTATCAAACAAACAGTGTGTTCTATCTTGTAAAAATTTTTCAAAATACAAACAGTCCATGAATTTTGAGTCTGTTCTTAAAACATCAATCTTGTCAACCACGTCCTGCTGTGCCTGGGGTATAGTGCCAAGCTTCAACGAAGGCCGCAGCAGCTGATTCAACCATTGTTGGTGTTGTCTCGGACTTGGGTGACCTTCTTTCCAGGGCTGTTTATCATGACTTGCTTGAAACCACAGATACAGTTCATCATGTTTTGTACTATGAGGCATGATTGGATCTAGCCATTTGTCAGCACGATCTTTCCATATTGATTTATCATATTTTTTAAACTCAGGATATCTGCTCCACAGTACAAATTCTTCCTGCTGTTCTGTTGCAGTTAAAGAAACACGTTCGTAATTCCATAAGTCTTTATCTAAATCAGTTCCTAGACGCCTGATATCACCAATAGATGTCATTCTCCAAGTACAACCTACCCAATCCAATAGCCCTTGTGTTAGCAATATATGATTCAATGTGTGCATTGTCCACGATTTCTCAGAAAAGAATTTTCTGTACCAATCTTCACTGTGAAACTTAATGTTCTTTGGACTGTATGCATTGCCATTGGTCTGCCATCCTGCTGCGCTGGCTATGGCCATATCATTATGCCAATCATATCGCAAGGTAGTTGACCACTGAACAACAACAGTATCATGTTCAGTAAACGTATGATTGGCGTGGGCTTCCGCTATTCGTTCAGATATTGCTCTGTTTCCAATACCTGGGAATCCCCAATTTTCATAATAGTCGTATTCAACGCTGAGCAAGTCAGCCCAAGTAGGCCACATGAAATATGTATAACTACAGCCAAACACAAATAGCCTACGGTTCATAGAAATGTATGCGAATTTAAATTTGTACCAAAATTAACTTCTTTGGTCCAAAAGGTATTGAAACTGAGTGTGCGGCGAGTTTTGTGAAGTGTATTCAACTGTGGAACACCATGTGTAATATTGCTGTAGAAAAGTACCAAATGATGTTGTAAATTGTTTTCCGTAGCTAAGTTTTCGCCTGCTAGAGTTTTTAGTGTGGTGTAATAATCAAGATCCAACAGACTGTAAGGAGGTATTGAAAAATCTATGTTGTTTTTAAATGTTAGCTCGCAATTTTCAGGATGATTGTCTAAAAATATAACACCGCTGACCACCGAAAATGGATGGCTATGCCACGGATGGTGTTCGCCGTGCTTCATAGAGTTGACCCAGCTTGACGTCATTTTTAGATCAAACTTAAAATCCATGGGACACACATTTGACACAAATGTTTTACACTCACTCAGCAGGTCTTGTTCAATTTCTGCTGGAGTGTTGTTAAAAAAATCTTTGTTTTTGGTAATGTTATAATTGCCTTCTTTCGACATGGGTTGAGCCTTGATAGCTTGCTCAATAGTATTCCAGTCCCATTTTGAGTGCAGGTCTTTTATCAGTACTAGCGATGGTTGAAATAGAGGTAGAATGTTATCCATGGAAATATTTATAAATAAAAATTTAAGGGGGAGGGTATCGTGAACATATATACATTATGACCAAAACAATAGTACCGTTGTTCAGTGTTCCGATTCTTTATCAATTAGATTCCGGTCGTAGATTGACCTCGGCAGAGCTGGAAATTATAGAATTAGCAGCTAGGGAATCAGTACCCAATAATTTTAGCAAAAATCGCAACATATTAAATTTACCAGGATTGGAAAAACTGCGTGCGTTTTGTCAAAATGCCATAAATGAGTATGCTGTTGAAATATGCAAAGTTACTGATGAATTCTATATTACAAATTCATGGGCTACAAAAAATTTAAATTCTGTAGAACATTTCAAGCATGCTCACCCCAACAGCATCTTTAGCGGAGTGTTTTACTTTCAAGCAGAAGAAAATGCCGCTCCTATGACAGTACACTGCAAGTCTCCTATATTTAAAAACTTTGCTTTGGAATATCATTATGCTGAATAT
>JBDNIA010000551.1:0-5156 GCA_041688525.1 Crocinitomicaceae bacterium
CGCAAAAGGATATAATACTTACAATTTAAATGATGGAATGCTATCTTGGTCAGGTGAAGTAGTAATTCCATAATCTATTGATATGACAGGAATAGTAAAAGAATTTCTAATAAAAAATATATCCTTTTGGGCTATGGCAAGTTTAACGCTTGGGCTTGCTCCTTTTCTCCCTCATCCGCATATTTGGAAACAAATTGTGAACATTTCAAAAGGTGGAGAAATGATGACGGGTATGGATTGGTTCGATTTATTACTTCACGGAACACCTTGGATTTTATTGATTACCACTTTGACTTTAAAATTTACAGACAAGAAAGTTCAAGTGAAAAAATAACCGAATTTTTACTTTATAAAAGGCAACAGCCTCGAATTTAGGAGGCTGTTTTTGTTGCTTTAAAATTTATAACGCAAACCCCAAGTTTGATAAAAATTGAAACGAGAATAATCTTCAGAAAAAGCCGTCCCAAGAATTAACTCGCCATAAAGGTGAAAATGATTCCAAAATCCTACGTTGGTAAATCTAAAATCTAAACCAAGAGGAATAGCAAAATGATAGGATATAGCGTTGGGAAGTTTCTTTTCTTTATAGACATAAGAATCAGGAGTATCAGTGGTGTAATATTCTCGATCAACATCCTGTTTTTCGCTAACATAAGTGTCCGACAAAGCATAATTATTCTGATTCACGCTGAATCTTCTTGCAAAATTAAACTGAAATCCAATTTGTAGCCCACTGTAGAATGACCAGCGCTCGTTTTCAGCCAATCTCAATAAAAAGGAATTTGTCCACAGGAACGATTCTTGCGTAATCTGGGCAGCATAAGTGTCATAGTAAACTGAATCTCTCCAAACAGTTGTATTCATAGAGGGCACATAAGAACTATCGATTAAAAAGGAATTCACTTTAGCAAAGACTTGATGAATCCCTGACAAATCTTTATATTGAAAATCAGTCCTAAATGACAAATTAACATCTTTCGTTTTCATACCTGTTATAGATCGATATTCAGCTCCAAAACGGAGGTTTACGTTTGAGCCAGTTCTAAAACTATAAAATGCTGGATAGACTTGATTAATGGAATTAGATTCAGAAAGCCCATATTCTGAAATATTTGACATGATCTCTTTATTTTGATTGGCCATGTCCAAAAAATTATTTTTCGTTGACGATAAAAATACCGACCAACGTGAGGAAGGCAAATCTCCTATTTTACTTGTTTCTTTCTGAGCTAAAGTCGATAAAGAAAAAAGTAAAAGCGTAAAGGTTAATTTTGTTTTTACGTTCAAGGTTTTGGGTTTTTAAAAATCAGAAAACTATAAAGCTATCCTCACTCCTAGCTGAGTAGAAAAGTAAAAAGTAGTTTGCCTTGTGTTCAAATAAACATCCGAAAAACGCGCTCCTATTTGTCCTTCTGTGAACAGATGGAACCTCTTTAATACTTTACTTTTATTTCCAATTCTCCAATCTATCCCAAAAGGAACATAGGCAAAAAGACTATATCCATTTTTCAGTTTAAAAGACTCTCTTGCTACTTCATTCTCCTCATACTGATAGTAATAATATGAATTTCCGTCCGAATAATTGGTTTGTTGTCCGGAACTTGAATTGGAATCAGACGTGAAAGAAGTGACCTCCGAATAACTTCCTTTACGCTTTACAACATCGACTTTCCGATTCATCGTAATTGCCAAACCTGCACCCATTCCGGTATATAATTTAAATCGTTTTTCAAGTCGAAAACGAAACAATAAATCTGTTTTTATTTGGTGTATATTTCCAGTTAGCAAAGCACCACTCTGATCTATATAAATACTGTCTTTCATTAGACTCGTATTGTATTGCGGATAGTAAGTTGAATCCAATCGAACTCGATTTTCTTCATAACTTCCAGATCCCAATCCTATCTTCCCTAAACCATCATAGCCAAAACGGAAAATATTTTTAAATTTTTCGGTTTTAAAAATCGTTATTGGAATACCAATACAAAAAGAGAGAGTCGTTGTTGCACCCGTTCCTCTCATCAAGGAATACCCGTTAGCTATATTTGCGCTATTTGCCAGAATCGTCGAACTCGGTAATAATTTTTGAAACGCCGAATAGGAATCTCCTCTAAATTGAAAAGTACAGGCATAGAGTTGCCATGTAAATTCTAAAGGCCTTATTTTGTTTGCAAACTCCTGGGCGTTAAGGCTAGTCGAAAATAAGAAGAAAAAGATTAAGCATTTTTTCATAACAAACAAGATTTTTATTTGAATGAAAACGTCAAATCAAAAATCATATTGTATTCGTTTTAATTTTTAACAAATGTCTTTGCTTCGTCTATAATTTTCTGAAATTCAGTTAATAAGCTGTCATTTGTCAATTTTTTAGAAACGATATCGAAGTTGTCATTGAACGAAGGCAAAAAGAACTTTCCGGCAATTTCTGCTCCGGCTCTTGGAAAACGATCAAGTGCAGTCGCCAGAACTCCTTTCCCGCCTCTTTCTCCAGTTGAAGTTGACAAAAGCAACATTGGTTTTCCATCCCATACTTTACGGTTTGGAATGCGTGAAGTCCAATCATACAAACTTTTGAACGCAGCCGTATAAGAACCATTGTGTTCCGCTAAAGACAAAATAATTAAATCACAAGCTGAAATGTCGGATGCGAAATTTTGCGCCACTTCAGGAATTCCATTATTTTCTTCAAAATCAACACCGAACATGGGGATATCCAATACTGATAAATCAATAATTTTCTTTTCTGCCTCACTAAAAAATGATGAAGCGTATTTTGCGAATTCAAAATTGATTGATTTGGAACTGTTACTTCCTGCAAATACAAGTATTTTCATATACGTTATTTTAAAATTTAATTTATTTGTTTTTAAGAACTACATGATAGCATCGAAGAACCAATTTTATTGTTGGCCCAATCCGGTCGTTTTACGAACCACTTCTCCATTGCTGGTTGATTGTCGTATGGTTTTAAAAGCAAATTGTATAATTCATTAATCAATTGATAATTTCCTTTTTCTGCTTCGTCAATTGCCATTTGTGACATCCAATTTCTTAGAACATACTTAGGATTTATTTTGTTCATGGATTCTTTTCTCTCTTTGTCTGTCCAGTTTTCTTCTTTTAAAAGAAGCGCGTATTTAGTCAGCCACGTTTTCCATTGAATTTCTATGTCATCAAAATGAGTCCCGGAAAGATAACTTGATGTCTTAATTTTGACGATATGATTGTAGGGATTTTCTCCCTCAAATTCCGTCAATTCACGATAGAAAATAGTCATGTCGATTTCACTTTTCCGCAGTAAATCTAGTAATTCGATGTTGAGTAGGATTACTTCTTGTGTCAACGATTTAACTCCGATTTTATCAGCCAACATCACTTGATAATTGTGTTCAAATTCGGTTTTAAATGTAGTTAAAATCTCATTAAATGGTTCGGCTTCTTTGACTAAAGGATAAATCGCATTTGCCAATTGAGTCAAATTCCAAAGCGCAATATTTGGCTGGTTTCCAAATTGATACCGCCTGTTAGTTGAATCAGTTGTATTTGGCGTCCAATCCGGATTATAGTCTTCTAACCAACCATAAGGGCCATAATCAATGGTCAGCCCAAGTATCGATAAGTTATCTGTATTCATTACGCCATGCACAAAGCCAACGCGTTGCCAATGCACAATCATTTCTCCCGTTTTTTTTGCTACCTCGGCAAAGAATTTCAAATAGGTTTTTTTACTCATTTCCCCAAGTTCAGGAAAGTGATTTTGAATCGTAAAATCAACTAACTTTTTCAACTCTTCTACTTCATTTCGAGAGGTGAAAATTTCAAAACTTCCGAAACGAATAAAACTGGGAGAAACCCGACAAACAACTGCGCCTTGTTCATCTTCTGGATTTCCATTGTATAGCATATCACGTGTTACATAATCACCCGTTAAAGTCAAAGAAAGTGCACGAGTCGTTGGAACGCCCAAATGAAACATAGCCTCGCTACACAAATATTCACGTATCGAGGAGCGCAAAACCGCGAATCCATCCGCTCCTCTGGAGTATGGAGTTGGTCCTGCTCCTTTAAGTTGGAATGTCCATTTTTTATCTTGAATTTCCGTTTCGGCAATATTAATTGCTCGTCCATCTCCTAATTGGCCAGCCCAATTGCCAAATTGATGTCCGCCATAGCACATCGCAAACGAATTAAAATCTTGGAACGACTTATCACCACTTACAATACTTAAAAAATCAGAATCATTATCTATTTTAAGATTCAATTCCTTCAAAAAAGCATCTGAAATATGGATTAAACTGGGTTTAGATGGTTTTTTTGTTGAAACAAAAGATCCAAAAGCACGCTGAACTTGCCGTGTATAATTTTCTTTAATTGGATCAAAGGGAAGATTTTTTGAAAAAGATGGAAATAACTTGATTTCTGAAAAATTAATCATGGTTTATTGTGCTGAATTCAAAGGTACACATTTCTTGTAAACTCTTTAATTCGTTACTTGAACACATTAAAAATAACAGATTTTAAACAAAAAATAAAAGGGCTATTCGATCTGTTCATTGAATGATAGCAATTCTTTTCTTTTTTCAATTAATACGATATACAAAATAAGTATACTGGAAATAGACGCGAAAAAACACCAAACGGAAACCACATGTTCCTCGAAATAAATTCGGGAGAAAAAATAAAGAATTAGATTCATAACTCCAAGAAGCCACATTTTACTTCTTGAAGAAAAAATATTAGGCAATGTAACACTCAAAGCATACAGAAAACGGAACCAGTAACTTGAGGATGTATGTCCTCCGTAATTGTAATAAACACTGCAATCGATGATTCTTGCTGTAATATTTTTTGTAAACAAGAAAAAAGACATTGTACTTACAATCAACAAACCTATTAATGTTGAGATGAAAAGGATTTTCTTTCGCAGAGAATTCTGTTCTACTTTCCATAAGATCCAAGGAATAAAAACCGGCCAAATTATCCAAGCGACACAAATAAAACCGTGTGTAGCCCATGGAAGCAACCATGCAATCTGTTGGTGAGTTGATGATACCCAAACACAACCTTCTATGAATTGATGAATACCAAATAATATTGGAAACCAAGCGATTGATCGAATAGGATTTCGACCTGCCTTTTTGTAAGAAACAATGCCA
>JBDNIA010000552.1:0-2288 GCA_041688525.1 Crocinitomicaceae bacterium
GGTTTACCATCATTCAAAGTGTTATTAATCAACGAGCCCGAGCAAAAACCAGAACTTCCAGAAACTAACATTACTGCACCGTTGCGTTGTTCAATCCATGCTGCTCCATCTGTGCAATTCACATTCATATTACAAGCTCCAGAACTTCCAATAGCTTTTTCTATGAATTCATTTGCTGTTCTATAACCATGAGTAACAGTACCAATAGTTACATTTCCAATTTTATCAGTATTTGCTTGCGGAACATAGTATTCTACAATAGCGGTATTACCAGGAACTAATTCCGTTCCTAATACGCCTTCATAAGTATGATAAGCACTAAATTTCCCGAGAATAAATGACTTGTCTGGGTTGTAAACATACAATTCGTTGCCTTCTGTGATTTCCATATCCTTGAAGGTTAAGTTCACAGTTAAAGCATTCTCACAAGTCACTTTAAGCAGCCAAAGTTTATCTCCATTTGGCAGGTCGTACCATTTGCCAGCATTGTTCAACCCTAATGTTGTATAATTATTGAATCCAAAGCGCCAAGGTGCAGTGCCAGTTCCGTCAACTAAGTTGTCTTCAGCTTGTAAAGCTTGAATGTCTGGCTGTGCAAAAAAACGCGCTTCAATAGTTTTAAAATCAGCACTGATTTTTTGCCCTTTCGGAGCTCCACCGTCTCCTTGCTGCGCAAAGGAAATTCCGCCTAAAAGAATTACAGAGAGAATAAGTAATTGGTTTTTCATATTTATATTTTAATTTCTATCGCCAACTTATATTTTCGTTCAATACTGCACTAGCAGCGTATCATTTCTTTTTATTTAATTTTTCAAACTTAGCTATAGCTTGTATTACATTTTCGACATTCGTCACGTCCAAAATACTTTCTATAACCTACAAATTAACAAAAGTATCTAAATATTTTAAAATTGAAGGAAATATTACTTACTACAAATGGCCTTTAATTTATGTAGAATAAGACGCCCACTCACAACAAATATAACTTTGTTTTTTGACATAATTTTAAAATTAGAACATTCAAGGTTCAGGAGGATTAGACAAAACAAAAAAATCCCATAGGTCGCGCTTGTTCAAAGAAATAGAATCAAAAAGATAAATAAATTGTCCCTTTTAAAAACTACCGGAACAACCGACAGAATAAACGCAAAGGGGTCTTTATTTAAAAATGCCACTTTAGTAGTGAATACCTAAAAGAATCAAAGAGCTTTTTGATTTTTAGTTTATTTTAATGCGCTATTAATTGAGAATAGAAACATTAAAATGGGATAGAACACTAGAAATAGATTCTACTTTTTAATTAGAAAAACCGACAACTGAATATCGCTGTATCGTCAACATAATCCAATTCTCCGCGCCACTCATCCAGCTTAGAGAAAATGAAAGTATTCAAATCTTCCATTCCAAGCGGATAATAAGTATGAACGATTTTTTCGATTTTTTCCAAGCCAAACTGTTCGTCCTTGTCATTTTCAAGTTCAACTACACCGTCTGTATATAGCACCAGTGTGGCATTTGGTGGTAAAATTTCTTCTCCAATATGCAAGAATGGGAGTTCATCCATCATGCCCAAACCGATCGTACCTTTATCGAGGAATTTCGCTTTTTTACCGTTCGTTAGAATCGGGTGATTATGGCCAGCGTTGACGTAAGTTAGGGTTCTCGTATCTGACTTGTAATGTGCTAGAAAGAAGGTGATAAATTTTTCTCCTTTAGCACTTTTCATTACTTTTTTATTCAATTCTTCAATTAAAAATTCTAGATCGAAGCGCTGATAATGATATAAGGTACGAATCGTAGCTTGGAAGTTTGCCATTAGCATTGCCGCGCCAATTCCTTTTCCAGAAACATCTCCAATACAAATGATATATTCATTTTCTTCAATTGGAATAAAATCATAATAGTCACCACTGACTTCGTGTCTTGGTAAATATTTGGCTGAAATATCCATTTTTTTATCCGAGGGTAAATCTTCTGGAAAAAGCAATTTTTGCATTTCGGTTGCCACTTCAAGCTCTTTTCGAATACGCTCTTGAACGACACGATTTTTCGCCATCCGTTTATTCTCAATAGCGACCACAACAATATTCGCTAAAGTTTGAATAAAACTCATGTTAAGCAAATGCTCTGAGACTTTCAATTTATGCACACTCAGACTTCCAACCAACAAATAAGCGAGTACCTCATCATTCTGAAAAACAGGCACGACAACATCAAAATCCTTTAATAGTTTAGAAGGCGAGGATTCGATAACAGTAATATCCTTAAATCGGCCTAATTCAGCAGCA
>JBDNIA010000553.1:0-4459 GCA_041688525.1 Crocinitomicaceae bacterium
ATTTTATCCAGGAGCTTCACCTTCTGAGATGGAAGAAGGTGTTACGATAAAAATTGAGCAAGCAATTAAAGGCATGGATGGAATTGATGAATTAAACTCTTCGTCCTCGGAAAACAGCTCCAATGTTACCCTTAAAGCTTTTCAAGATACCGATATCGACGAATTACTAAGTGATGTCGAAAACGCTGTTAATTCTATTAATAGTTTCCCTAAAGGTGCGGAAAAACCTATTATCACAAGAATAAAATCGGGCGGTATGGGCAGTACAGTTGCTTTTGTTGGAATTGCCGCAAAAAACAATAATATTGGTCAAACGGAATTGACGGATATTGCTTCTAAAGTTGAACGTGATTTACTAAATACTAAACTGATAACTGAAATTGTAAAAAACGGTTTCCCAGAAAAAGAAATTGCCATAAATATCCGAGAAAATGATTTACTGCGTTATGGAATTTCGTTACAAGAAGTCAGTTTAGCTGTTTCTTCGAAAAACTTAGATATAACGGCCGGGATGATCCGCGGTGGTATTCAAGAAATGAGTATTCGTTCTAATAGCCGAGGAACCACTACCGAGGAAATAAACGCTATACTCGTGAGAACAACTCGAACGGGTGAAAGCATAACAGTTGGAAATATTGCTGATGTGCAAATTGGCTACAGTGAGGCCTCTCAAGAATCACAATTTAATCGACGACAGGCCGTCTCCTTTCAGATTCAAAAAACGGTTGATCAAGATATTGCTAAAATAACGGATGCACTTCACGATTATCGGGATAAATTCAATACTGAAAATCCAGAATTTGAATTGGTTATTTTCTTCGAATTCAATGAAATGTTGAACCAAAGGATTGATTTGCTCACAAGTAATGGTTTAATGGGATTAATACTCGTTTTGATATTCTTAGGACTTTTCTTAAACATTAAACTATCCGCCTGGGTTGCCTTTGGTATTCCTTTCTCCTTCATGGGAATGTTCATTATCGGTTCTATTTATGGTATGTCTATCAATATGATTTCACTTTTCGGAATGATACTCGTTGTCGGTATTTTGGTAGATGATGGAATTGTAATTGCTGAAAATATTTACGCTCATTTTGAAAAAGGAAAACCTGCAAAACAGGCTGCACTGGACGGAACGATGGAAGTTTTACCCTCTGTCTTCTCTTCTGTAATAACAACGATCACAGCTTTTTCAGTTTTGCTTTTCGTTGAGGGCCTTGAAGTGATGCGAGAAATGGCGTTTGTCGCTATTGCTTGTTTGGTATTTAGTTTATTCGAGGCCTTTATTATTCTTCCCGCTCACTTGGCCCACAAATCTATTTTAGCAGAGCCGGCAGAACCTAAATATACTCTTGTTCAAGGCTTACTCTTCTTCCTCGGTGGAATTGTTGCAGTTTGGTTTGGGTCTTTCTTATATGGCGGTCTTGAAGAAATAAGTGCAGCTGGATTACTGTTCCCTTTTTCATTATTTATCTTCGGTGCTTTCTTATGTTTACAAGGATTTTCTAAATCACCACTTGAAAAAATAATCCGTGGTAGTGCCGATAAGGGAATTAAATACGTTCGTGATAATTACTTTAAACTTGCCATTGAAACATTTATTGGAAAAAAAGCTAAAATGTATTTATTTACCTTTTTCGTACCGATGATTATAACCATTATCACTTTCGGCTTTATGGGAAGTAAAACGATAGGTTTTACTTTCTTTCCTGATATTCCACCTGATTTTTTTAATGTCGAAGTGGCTTTTAAACCCGGCGATAATAAAGAAAAAACGAAAGAATTTTTGGCATTGGCCTCTACTATTGTGCAAGAGGAAAGTGATAAAATTCAAAAAGAAAATGGTGACATCCTAATGCGCTATTTCACATCCAATCTTGGCTTTACTTCAAACCTTGGACAAGCAGGAAATCACACAGGCGCTCTTTCTGTCTTTTTAAACAATGAAGGTTCTGACACGCCTGCAGACACAATTATAAATCGTGTTTACAGAAGGTTGCAAAACACGAATGAAGGAAAGTTGACGCAAGATATTTATGTTGGAGGATTCAATCGATTTGGTAAAGAAATAGGATTGGGCTTAACCTCTTCAAATGAATCCAGTTTGTTGCAAGCAAAAGAAATGCTTAAAAACGAAATGGCGAAAATACGCGGGATTATAAGCATTAAAGACAACATGCCGCCCGGTCGTTTCGAAGTTTATTTAGCAATGCGCCCACAAGCCGAAATCTATGGAGTTTCAAAAAATGAGGTGTTAACACAGATTCGACAAGGATTTTTTGGTTCAGAGGCACAACGCGTAATAATCGGAACTGATGAAGTTAAAGTTTGGGTTCGTTTTCCACAAGAAGACAGGAACAGTTTAACAGATTTAGAAAATATGAGTATTCGAACTGCTGGCGGATTGGCAATTCCATTGAAAGAATTGTGCGATTTTGAAATGGGCAGAGCGCCTGAAAATTTAAAACGTAGAAATGGCCAAAGAATAGTCAAAGTCGATGCCGAATGCGTAGATCCAGATAAAGTGGCGGATATCAACTCTGAAATCCGCAAAAAAATATTGCCTAAAATTGTTCAAATCTATCCTGAAGTGCAAACGGTCGCGCTCGGTCAATTCGAACAAAGTCAAAAAACGGGAAATAGTATGGGAAAAACTGCGATAATCGCCGTTGTTATCATGTTTATTATTTTGATGTTGCATTTCAATAGTTTGAGTCAGGCATTTTTAATTATGCTGGTTATACCTTCAGGAATCGCCGGTGCAATTCTGGGACATGGTTTAGTCGGCATACCCGTTTCTATTCTCTCTGTTTTTGGTATGATTGCTTTGCTCGGCGTATTGGTGAACGACGCAATTGTTTTCTTGGATCGCTACAATGATTTGTTACTTGAAGGCTATTCGGTCCGCGAGGCCGCTTTGAATGCAGCTGTATCTCGTTTCCGACCTATATTATTAACTTCTTTAACAACCGTTGCTGGACTTTTACCAATGATTGCTGAGAAGAGTATGCAAGCCCAGTTCCTTATTCCAATGGCAACATCGATTGCTTTTGGAGTATTATTTGGAACAATTTTCATCTTATTTTTCTATCCTTCAGCAATCTTATTCTGGAATGGAACACGACGAACATTC
This sequence comes from Crocinitomicaceae bacterium, assembly GCA_041688525.1. GTDB lineage: Bacteria > Bacteroidota > Bacteroidia > Flavobacteriales_D > Crocinitomicaceae > UBA2040. The sequence goes on from JBDNIA010000553.1 coordinate 3,134, forward strand.
CGCAAAGTTTGGTTGGGCGAAACAGTAGACACTTTAGCTGTTGAACCCGCACTACAATTAAAAAAACATTTACATGAATTGGAACAAGAGCATTAGTATTTTCTTCTCCATTTTTGTTCTATCCGCAGGACATTTCGCGCAAGAAACGTTGAGTGCTCAACAAGCTGTTTTCAGCGCTTTGAAGAACAATTATGACATCCTTATAAGTGAAAAAAATGAAGAAATTGCTGCAAAAAACAATTCTTGGGGTGAAGCGGGATTGTTTCCTACCGTCACTCTGCAAGTTGGACAAAACAATGTAATTTTAGACAATACAAAAAATCCTTTCACGTTTACTCCTGGAATTATCTTGAACCAAAGTTTAAGTCCAACTTTAGTAGCCAACGCCAATTTATTTAGTGGTTTTCAAGTGCGTATGAGCAAACTGCGTTTGGAGCAATTGGAAGAACAATCGAAAGGCAATACGGCAGTTGTTATTGAGTCGATGATTCAAGATGTAATGAAAATTTACTTTACTGCTCTGCTCCAAAAAGAACGTTGTGAATTGTATAGAAAAGTGATGGAATACTCCTCAAGACGGTTGAAATACAATGAAATAAAAAATCAATACAGTGCGTCGAATTCCTTGGAATTACTGCAGCTGAAAAACCAGTATTTAACAGATAGCACGAATTTCTTGCTTCAAAATCTTTCGTATGAAAACGCACTGCGCAACCTTGTTTTATTGATGAATAACAACGAAGACAGTACGTTCTCTACTTTACCCGTGTTAAGCGATAAATTAGAATTTATTCTCCCTACAATTGATCGAGATAAAATAAGATCCGATTTGTTTGATAACAATCAAAACCTAAAGAATCAATTTCTAGCTTTGGAACTGCAGGAAACAAATATCGAATTTCAACGATCATTTCTTTACCCAACACTTGCGCTGCAATTAACTGCTAGTCCGTCCTATGGTAAACTTCGTCAAATTAGCGGAGGCATTGCTGGAAACCCAAACACCTTCAATACACAGTCACTGTCTTATGCTGGGAATTTCAGCTTACGTTACAATATATACAACAATTGGAAAGCAAAACGCGCTGTTGAAGTTGCTAAAATTCAGACAGAAATTGGCGCCATGAATGTAGAGAAACTAAAAAATACATTGCAGGTAAATTTGACCAATCAACTGGCTTTGTACGAAATACGCAGCAGTTTGGCTAAGGTTTCCACTGAAAACTTGGAATATGCAACCAAAGCCTACGATTTGGCCCAAAAACGTTTCGATTTAGGAAGTGTAAATTCTATTGATCTCATTGTTTTTCAGACCAACTACCAAAA
>JBDNIA010000554.1:0-1736 GCA_041688525.1 Crocinitomicaceae bacterium
AACTTAACTCTTCAAAATAACGTTTTTCAATCAATTCTCGGTAACGAGGCTTCAATTTGCTAACGACTTCACGCATTGCCTTAACTTTTTGATCTTTAATTAAATGTTCCGAAGGGTCTAAAGTATTCGACATGGCATCAAAATAAAGTATTTCGCCATCACTCGTTCTGTGTCCAGAATCCATTGAAGTTACTTTAATACGTTTCTTACGTATAAAATCGATACAATTATTTGAAGCGATTTTAAATAGCCAGGTGCTAAATGCAAAGTTCGGCGAATACTGTGAAATACGATTGAAAGCTTTGCCAAAAGCCTCGATTGTTAAATCCTCAGCATCATCCGAATTTTTCACCATTTTGAGCATGGTGAAATAAACTGAATCTCGGTAACGTTCCAATAGTTTTGTGTAAGCTGCTTGCTCTCCTTTTTGGGCGAGTTCAACTAGAATGAAATCTTCTTGTGCTTTTTTGGAAAAATTCTCGTTTACTTCCATCTTTCTTTTCTTTTACGATCTATTCTGTAAAACAAATAAGGCAAAAGCAAAAAATATCCGATTTCAATAAAAGGCAAAAAAGGGATAAAGCTTTTTTCCTTTAATTTCAGATACACATTGCCTTGAACTATCCATTTTACAGCAACAACGAAAGTGAAAATACCGAGACTCCACCAACGAAATTGTTCATTGAGTAGCAAAGAAACAAAAGAAATGAGCAGAATTAACAGGGATAGAGGATAGATTCCTAACATCCATTTTTTGAAAACCTTATAATGCTTGCTTGTTGAGTAGTGCCTACTTTTTTGAATCACCCATTCTTCCCATGTTTCTTTAGGAAGTGAATAGCAAAATGCATCTGGATCCAAGCAAATTGCATAATTCTTTTTTTTAGCGGCTTCTTGTATGAAAAGGTCGTCATCACCAGAAATAACTGAATAATGGGATTTGAATCCGTCAACAGATTCGTATATTTTTTTTGTGTACGCCAAATTTCTGCCAACTGCCATATATGGAACCCCACTTTTTGCTGAGCCCAAATAGTTCATGGCAATCCATGTGGTGTCAAATCGGATAATGGAATTTAAAAGTCCTTTTCGTTTAGAATATGGACCGTAACCCATCACGATTTCCTTTTTGTTTGAAAATTGATGAGACATTTTCTTTAACCACTGATTGGATGTGGGCTCGCAATCTGCATCCGTAAATAGCATATGGTTATTGATAGCACCTTTTATTCCAATGGAAAGGGGAAGTTTTTTTCCAATTTTTTGATGCACATTACGTTCCATTTCAATGACACGTAAATGCGGATACCTTTGTTTTAAAGTATGTAGAATGAACTTAGAATCATCTGTACTTTGGTGATTTATAACAACAACCTCAAATTGAGGGTAATCTTGTTCCAAAATTAAGGGTAAATTATTTAGTAAATTTTCACTTTCGTTGCGCGCAGCGATAATAATACTCACTGGAAACTCTTCGAAATCTTCTGAAATGGAGGGTCTTTTGAGTATAGATCCATGAATAAATATCGTGTAAACAAGCTGTATTAGAGCCATTAATACCAATACGGACAAATTACTCCAATTAAACATTACTAAAAAATCGGGTGAAAAATGCATTTACAGAAAGCTTTGCGCAAAGATGGGGAGCTTAAACAAATATAAATATCTTTGCAGCGATTATTTTTCAACAAATTTATGCACTTCAAATTAGAGCACACCGACGATAAAAGCAAAGC
>JBDNIA010000555.1:0-5237 GCA_041688525.1 Crocinitomicaceae bacterium
AATGAATATTTCGGGCGGTAGGAGCCCTAATATCGTTTCAGAAATATAAAAAATGGACAGAATAAATGTCGGAGAATAGTTAGATACTAAACTATCCAAAATGGCGTGTGTATCCAAATAAAAATAATCTAATAGTAGAAAGGCAATGAGTGCTATTGCTACTGTAATTCCACCTTTTCGAGCGGTACTTTTTAAAAAATTATAAAAGTTGGTTATCTTATAATAACGATTTAAGATAGCCAATTTATTCTTATTTTCTGGAGACAAAGTATTTTTAATTAATAAGGTTACCAAAAGTAAATTAAATCCTGCAGTTTTGAACCATGCCTGCTTAGCGGAATCTGTTAAATAAGTTGAAATAATTAAAAAATTAAGCTTCTCTAAATCTTTTCATCTGATAATCAGCTACTACTCGTTTTCATTTTTTAACTATTTTTGGGGGAAAACTTATATCTCAATAAATGATAAAATCAACTTTCATTGCAGTGTGCATTTCTTTTGGCTTTTTTGCCCAAAATGATTCTATTTTCATTCGCAAAATTTACGACGAAGCACTATTAAAAGGGAAAGCTCATGAAGATTTACGCTCACTTTGCAAAGATGTCGGCGCCCGAATTTCTGGCTCAGCAGCAGCTGAAATGGCTGTTTATTGGAGTGAAGCAAAAATGAAATCGTATAATTTCGATAAGGTCTACTTGCAAGAAATTAAAGTCCCACACTGGGAAAGAGGAACGAAGGAAAATTCCTACTTCAAAGACTCTAAAGGAGTTTTAAGAAAACTGAAAGTATTAGCCTTGGGCGGTTCAATTGGGACAAATGGTGTTTTAGAAGGTGAAATTATTGAATTTAAAACCTTGGATGATTTAAAAAAAGCAACAAAAAGTCAAGTTGAAGGTAAAATTGTTTTTATAAATCAGCCTATGGATGCTGCGCAAATTTCAACTTTTAGAGCCTATGGCGCATGTTGGCCTGTGCGGGGAACTGGAGCGATTGAAAGTAGTAAACTAGGAGCAAAAGCAGTAATTATTCGCTCGTTAGCGATGCCTTTAGACGATCATCCACATACTGGTTCAATGCAATATGCTGATGAAGTTCAAAAGATTCCAGCTGCCGCACTATCTACAAATGATTGTGAACTTTTATCTTCAGAATTAAAAAAAGGAAAATGTACATTCGTTCTGGAAATGAATTGTCAAAACTTTCCTGATGAAACTTCCTACAACATTATTGGAGAAATGACAGGAACGAAATTTCCCAATGAAATAATCACATTTGGTGGACACATAGATTCTTGGGACACGGGCGAAGGCGCTCATGACGATGGCGCTGGAGTAATTCATAGTTTAGAAGCTTTGAGAATTTTAAAAACATTGAATTACAAACCCAAACATACATTGAGAGTAGTTTTCTTTATGAACGAAGAAAATGGCAACAAAGGAGGAAAAACATATGCTACTTGGTCTAAAGAAAAAGGAGAAATACAAATTGCTGGCGTAGAAAGTGATCGTGGCGGATTTTCCCCTCGCGGGTTTGATACTGATGGCAGTGACGAACAATTAAAATTAGCCCAAAGCTTTGCTTCTCTTTTTGCGCCCTATTTTGTCAATCAATTCGAAAAAGGTTACGGCGGAGTCGATATTGGCCCTTTGAAAGAGAGTTTTGTAGGAATTCCACTTTATGGATTTACTGTGGATTCGCAGCGATACTTTGATTTTCACCATGCAGAAAGTGATATTTTTGAAAATGTAAACAAACGTGAACTTGAGCTAGGTTGCGCGGCGATTGCGAGCTTCGTTTATTTGCTTGACAACAATTTGCAAAAACAAATTTCGCGTTAAATAACCCAGAATCCCAAATAAATTCCATATTTTGATAGACATGAAAGAAACAAATCACTTCCAAGGACGTCCAAATCCTGAGCATGCCCCGAAATGGGCGGCAGAAAGGTATTTCCACTATACGGAAAAATATACGGATTTGAAAAATGCGCTAGAAGACAACAGAAATAACTTTCTTGATTTTCTAAAATCTATTCCAGAGGATAAGTGGAACTATCGTTATGGCGAAAATAAGTGGACGTTAAAAGGTGTTATTTCACATATTTTAGATACTGAACGTATTTTTCAATACCGTGCTTTGCGCCATTCCCGCAACGATGCAACAGATTTGCCTGGTTTTGACGAAAATGCATACGAGCCACATTCTAATTTAGATAATCGAAGTGTTGACGATCTCATCCATGAATTTGATGTCGTTCGTTTGGGCACAAACGTTTTATTTGACAGCATGAGTAAAGAAAACCTCGACTTTCTGGGCAAAGCCAATGGTCAACCTTTTTCTGCTCGAAGCGCGGGTTGGATGATAGTCAGTCATGTCATGCATCATCAAAAGATAATTGAAGAAAGATATTTGTGAGTAAACGCATTTTAATATTTTTTCATTTCTTAAGCCAATGTTAAATAATTTTCTTGTCAGAATAATTACACTTATCTTCGCAACCTAAAAACTATAAGGACAATTAGATGTTATAGTCTAAGAATCAAAACAATTTGTATGGCAGACATATTCGAAAAAATCAAAAAAAACAGAGGTCCAATCGGGCAGTATTCAAAAGGCGTTCACGGCTATTTTACTTTTCCAAAACTAGAAGGTGAATTAGGAAACAAAATGATTTTCCGTGGTAAGGAATGTTTGGTTTGGTCTTTAAATAACTATTTAGGATTAGCGAATCACCCAGAAATTCGAAAAGCGGATGCGGATGCAGCTACACAATACGGTATGGCTTATCCAATGGGAGCGCGTATGATGACTGGACAAACATCTGAACACGAAAAATTAGAAAATGAAATTGCAGATTTCATGGGATTTCCAGATTCAATCTTATTGAATTTTGGTTACCAAGGAATGGTTTCTGCAATTGACTGTTTGGTAGATAGAAATGACATTATCGTTTACGATAGCGAATCTCACGCTTGTATTTTAGACGGTATGCGTTTGCACAATGGAAAGCGATTCGTATTCAAGCACAACGATATGGAAAGTTTCGAAAAACAAATGACAAATGCTACGCGTTTGGCTGCAACGACTGGTGGAGGAATCCTCGTTATTACAGAAGGTGTTTTCGGAATGGCCGGTGATCAAGGAAAATTAAAAGAAATTGTTGAATTTAGAAAATCAGGTCAATTTGATTTCCGTTTATTCGTAGATGATGCACACGGATTTGGTACGCTTGGCAAAACGGGTCAAGGTGCTGGAGAAGAGCAAGGTGTTCAAGGAGAAATCGATGTTTTATTCGGAACCTTCGCGAAGGCAATGGCTTCGATTGGTGGTTTCCTTTGTGCAAACGAAAGTATAGTTGAATATTTCCGCTACAACATGCGTAGCCAAATGTATGCGAAATCTTTACCGATGACTTTAACAGTGGGAGCTCGTAAACGTTTAGAAATGTTGAGTACACGTCCAGAATTAAAAGAAAAACTTTGGACCATAGCAAGTTCTTTGAAAAAAGGTTTAGGCGAAGCGGGATTCAATTTAGGGGAAGCAAATTCAGTTGTTACTCCTGTATTCATGAAAGGTGATTTAGCTGAAGCAACAAACTTAACGTACGATTTACGTGAGAATCATAATATTTTCTGTTCAATTGTAATTTACCCAGTTGTTCCTAAAGATGTGATTATGTTGCGTTTGATTCCAACAGCAGCTCATACATTAGAAGATGTCGAATACACTGTTGAAACATTCAAAAAAATCAAAACTAAGTTGGATGCTGGCGAATACAAATCCGATGAAATGGCAATTGTTGAAGTTGACGACAAAAGAAACGCATAAAGTTTATTTTAAATAACGAAAAGGTTAAAAGTCGTGATGAATATTTTTCATCACGACTTTTTTTATACTCTATTTTGTGATCCGCAACCTTTTGTTCTTTTTGAGTTGTTTCAAGAAATTAAGACACTTTTTTTAATTACAATTTGATTGACGCTGCGAATCGATTTATTTGAGCAGAAAGAGATTCATTTCCCCTTTTAAACCCAACATTGTAACAGCATGTTATCTTATCAGATTAACCTGTCCAATTACTGTTTTTAGTTCGCCATTTACGCTACTTTTAAATTCAATTTTATAAGCGTATATGCCATCCTGAACTAATTCTGCTTGTCCATTGTCCCCATAGGTTCCATCCCAGCCAATTTCTGTATTGTGTGATTCAAAAATAACTTCTCCCCATCTATTAAAAATTAATAAGGTATAGCGTAATGGATCAAAACCAGAGGTGAAAATTGGTTTGAAAGTTTGGTTGAAAGAATTATTATCCGGGGTAAAGGCATTTGGAATATAAAATATTAATTGTTCTTGCATTTCAATTATTGATTGCGCTGTATCACTACAACCAAATGGCGAATAAGCGATTAGTGTGACCAAATAGTCGGCAAATTCACTTGCAGAATAATTATACGTAGGATTCTCCGTTGTGGTCGTAGTCGATCCGTCCCCAAAATTCCAAACATAAGTAGATGCATCATTTGAATAATTGTTGAACTGAACAATTGGATTGAATTCATTAATAACATAATTTGATGCCGTAAATATTGCTTTTGGATCTTCTACACAGACTAAATTGGTAGCCTTCAGAAAATTAGTGCAACCATCTGTGAAATTAACAGTTAAAGTTATATCGTAACAACCAGCTTGTGTGAAAGTTGTTGTTGCCATACCACATCCAGTTAATACCGAACCATTGCTAATAGTCCAAGCACAATTGGAACAATTAGGTGTCGTGTTAACAAAATTCACTGTCAGAGGTGAGCAACCCATTGTAATATCTGGAAGGAACGACACAACTGGAAGTGAATCTACCGCAATAGTTCCTGTTCCTGTCAAAGATGGACAAGATGCCAAAGTATAAACTACCGTATAAGATGTCGTAGAAGAAGGACTTTCTGTAATTGAAGCAGTCGTGGCGCCGGTATTCCATAAATACGTTCCACCAGTTGCCAATCCGGTTGCGGTAAGTGTTGCAGTCGTTCCGTTACAAACTGTAGCATTTGTAACTGTTACCGTTGGAATTGGATTTACTGTGATTGTTCCTGTTCCTGTTCCTGTCAAAGATGGACAAGACGCCAAAGTATAAACTACTGTATAAGATGTCGTAGAAGATGGACTGGCTGTAATTGAAGCAGTCGTGGCGCCGGTATTCCATAAATACGTTCCACCAGTTGCCAATCCGGTTGCGGTAA
>JBDNIA010000556.1:0-2869 GCA_041688525.1 Crocinitomicaceae bacterium
ATCTTCATTGCGAATTCCATGAATTGCCATATTTTCCTCGGTCATCTTAATACCAGGATTTACTCTTTTTTCATAGGTTTCTTGTTTGCCATCAGGATGAATTTTTAAGATAGCAATCTCAATTATTTTATCTTAGGTTATATTGATTCCTGTTGTTTCCAGATCGAAAATTGCGATTGGGCGTTGTAGTTGGATTCTCATTTCATTTTTTTTATAAAGTTAAAATATTTTTAGGACGAGAACGACAAAAAAAAAGTCCAATCATTTAAGATTAGACTTTTAATTGCCTGTTTTAAAGTTTACTCAGTAATCACCTCGATATATTGATAAACTCGATATTTTGCTCGGTTGTTTGCATCTTTTTCATATGCCGGACCAGCAACGGCGGATCCTTTTATCGTAACCGTCATTTGATCACTAACCCGTGTGTTTTCTTGAAAGTAATTCTGAATATCATACTTAATGTTTTCAGCACGTAATCGACTCAATTTCTCGTTTGTTTCATATTTAGTAGTAGGGACAGTTGAGGCAGAAGAATACACGTTGATTGCAATCAACTTTCTTCCATCTTTCATTTGTTTCTCTATCTCTCTCACGAAAATTTTAAAGTCACCTTTTTTAGGGTTGATTTTGTTTCCGTTGTATTCAAAGTAATATTTATATTTCGGATTTCCAAAATCAATTACCTTAACCTCATCCATGGTTATGACAGGATTTGTGGGATATTTAGCTTTTTTTACATCTTCGATTACGCTATTGTCATTAGAAATTGGAGTTATTTTTTTTGGATCTTTTGTGTTTTTTGATTCCTCCTCAACTAAGTTTTCTTTCAGGTATGGTTTGATGTTTTGTGGGTCTTTTACATCAATCGTAATGTCTCTATAGATTTCATCATACTCTTTTTCACAAGACGTTTTAACCTTCTCTCTATAGATTTCTCTACTACCATTCTCAAAGGTATAAATCAATTCGTACTCATGACAAGGCTCCATTGAACTGAAATAAACACCATCGCGTAACCGAGGGAAAACAGTTATAGAATTTTCGTCATTACAGTCAAGACAGTTAACCGTAATAGCTACATCCTCAGGGATTGGTTGATTATCGAGTGTTTTGATTTGACCTTTTAAAACGGCTATAGAGTTAACACCTAAGAAGTCATTCTTGATCTCATAAATATCTTTTTCACCTTGTCCTCCCTTGCGAGCCGAAGTCAAGAAGCCTCTCAACCCGTCAACTGTTGTGGTATAATAAATATCGTCTCCTGTAGAATTTAAAGGATAACCCAAATTGATAGGAGCGGACCAATTATTTTGCTCATCACGACGTGTTACGAAAACATCAAAATCTCCCATACTCATGGGTCCATTTGAGGAAAAATATAAAGTCTTATTATCAATTGACATGAAGGGAGAATCTTCATCATATGGTGTATTGACAGAGGGTCCTAAGTTAATAGGTTCACTCCACAATTGATTGGGTAGACGAACAACTCTGTAGATGTCGCGACCTCCAAAACCTCCGGGTCTATCAGAAGTAAAATACATATTTTGACCATCAATTGTAACATAACAATGAGGTTCCCAATATTCTGTATTAATTCTAGCATCCTCTAATTTTTTAATTTTTTGGAAACGATTTTTGGTAAAATCTGAATAATATATGTCACCATTTCCAGTATTATCTTGATAAACATAGATTCTTCGTTCATCAGCGCTTACAGCTTGCGTAGCTTCATTTCGTTCTCCATCAGATAAATCAAGACGGAATGGATCAATCCAAGAACCATCGAAATCTATATAACTAACATAAATGTCTTCAGGGAACTGATTGTATCTTTTATCTCTGAATTTGTCAGTTGAGTTATCTTCCCAAGCCCTTTTAGACGTGAAATATAAAGCAGAACCATCAAGAGAAACTACTGGAGAAAATTCAGGCTTGTCGGTGTTAATTGTTGGACCCAAATTTATCACCTGCGCACTTGATGGATTATCAATTTCTTTCCGTGCTACATCACATTGTTTAATTTTTAGTTTTGCCATAGTTGCGAGCTCAGAATTGGCAGTGGAAGAAGATAGAAATGTAGTATAAGTTTCTTTTGCAAGAGCGATTTCTTCATTTAAGTGATAGCATTTTGCCAAATAAAAATAAGCATCGATAGATGCACTTTTTTCTTTAGAGGAGTACATGTCATAATTCTTCTTTGTATCTGTAACAGCAACCTTGAGGTATTTCATTGCATCAATAAAATTATTGTGCGAATCCAACATTAAATAACCTTTGCGGTAATTATAGTTTGCGCTATTGGGTTGAAAAATTAAAAGTTTATCTGCAATTATTTCAGCATAGTAGCTAAAACCTTCTTGCATCAATACAGAGCATTGAACTAATAATTTTTGCTCAGACTCCTTTTCGACCATTGCTCGAATATCCTTCTCTGTTAGTTCTTGAGCTTGAGCCATCCCGGCACATGCCAACATCAATAAAATTAAACAACGTTTTATCATTTTATTTATTTTTAGTTAAGCCCAACAAAAGAAAGTTGGTATAGTTATATAGCTCTATTCACATCGAATTGCTCTAAATAGTCGGCAACACGTTTAACAAACATACCCCCCAAAGCTCCATCAACAACTCTATGATCATAAGAGTGAGATAAGAACATTTTGTGGCGGATACCTATGAAATCTCCTTCCGGCGTCTCAATTACCGCAGGCACTTTTCGTATGGCGCCTAGAGCCAATATTGCTACTTGAGGTTGATTGATTATTGGCGTGCCCATAACGTTTCCAAACGTTCCCACATTCGTAACGGTGTAGGTTCCACCTTGTATATCTTCTGGTTTCAATTTATTATCTCTTGCGTTGCG
>JBDNIA010000557.1:0-1635 GCA_041688525.1 Crocinitomicaceae bacterium
AAACCACAATTTCAATTCTTTGATAGATATTATGCTGATTTTAGTCCGTTTTCCTTACAAGGCGAGAACGGAGGAAGAGATTCGTGGAAAATGCCAAGCTATTCTTTGCTTAATATTTACGCAGGATATAGAATAAAACTTAAGCATAATGGCTTGTTAGTTAATGGTTCAGTTATTAATCTTCTTGGAATCAAATATATTTCTGATGGTCGGCCAATTCAAGGAAGTTCAACAGCATTTGAGGCAGTTGGAACACAAGTTTTCTTCGGTGGAGGACTTAGATTTAATTTATCGCTTGCATTACAATTTTAATATATAACAGAAAATGAGAAAAATTATTTATCTATCGAGTTTGATGCTTTCGATAAGCACGAATTTTTTCGCCCAAGCGGTACTGCCGACATCTTGGAGCTTTGCAACAACATCTCTTCCAACTGGTTGGTCAGAGTCAGGAACTGCATTTTATACGGCTTCTGGAAATACACCACCAGCAATGAAGTTTGACGGTACTGGTGATTATCTGGTAATTGAGTTTGCAAGTTCCCCAGGGAATTTGAGCTATTATCTAACAGGAAATGGTTTCTCTGGGAGTACATTCACTGTAGAAGAATCTGCTTTAGGTGTGACGTATACAACTCTGACATCTTACACTTCTGCACCGATCGGAACGTACACTCAATTTACAGATATTCCACAAGCAGCGACGCGCTTCATTCGATTTATATATACGAATAAGGTATCTGGTAATATAGGTTTAGATGATGTAAATATCGCTGCAGGCGCGGCAACTCCTGCACAAGAAATCAATATTAAAAAAGGTTCGACAACAATTTTATCTGGAGGTACACAATTGTTCAATTCAGGAGTAGGAGTAATGACGCCAACAACGTTTACAGTTGAAAACTTAGGTACAGTAAACCCGTTGAATATTTCAGCAGTTAATATTAGTGGACCAAATGCAAGTGATTTTACGCTTGGGAGTTTTCCTGCTACAGTTGCCAGTTCATCAACTGGTAATTTAGTTCTTAATTTTACTCCGGCAGCTTCGGGAAACAGAGATGCGGTCATGACAATTGTCAATAATGATTCAGATGAATCTTCTTATGTAATCAATTTGTACGGAGTTGGTGGTGGTTTGGCGACGGAGCCAGCGTCTCAACCAACGAATTTGATATTTTCTACGGTAAAAACTTACCGTTTGCGAGGTAGTTTTACGCCAGTTTCTGGAGTTGAAGGTTACTTAGTTTTACGTAAAAAAGGTTCGCCAATTACAGGAATACCTGTTGATGGAACTGTTTATGAAAGAGGAGATATTGTTGGTGATGGTCAAGTTGTTTTTAGTTCAAATGCAACTAATTTGAATCCTAATAACATAAAAGCAAACGAGACTTACTATTTTGCTGTGTTTGCTTATAACGGATCTGGAACAAATCGAAATTATAAAACAAGTGCACCCTTGTTGCAAAACGCAACTACACCTGCTACAATGCAGTCGCCGACATACTACAGTGGTATCTCTACTTCTAGTCCTACTTTTTTAACTGACTTACACAACTTAATTAATCCACATCAAGTTCAGTATTATAGTTATTACGGAAACTTGATGATTAATGAATTTGCATCAAGAGATACTAC
>JBDNIA010000084.1:0-5114 GCA_041688525.1 Crocinitomicaceae bacterium
AAATTTTCCACCCGAGCACCCAGCACGCGACATGCAAGATACGTTCTTTATCGAAAAAGGTGAAGAAGAGATAGCGTTGCGAACGCATACCTCATCGGTACAAGTGCGTGTGATGGAAAATCAGAAACCCCCAATTAGAACGATTTCCCTCGGAAGAGTTTACAGGAATGAAGCTATTTCAGCTCGCGCGCACTGCTTCTTCCACCAAATTGAGGGTTTATACATAGATAAAAAGGTTTCTTTCGCCGATTTGAAGCAAACGCTTTTGTACTTTGCCAAAGAAATGTTTGGTGAAAAAGCAGAAATTCGCTTGCGCCCATCCTATTTTCCTTTTACAGAGCCCTCAGCTGAGGTTGATGTTTCTTGCACAATCTGCAATAGTAAAGGATGCAACGTTTGCAAGTATACAGGGTGGTTAGAAATTTTGGGTTGTGGAATGGTTGATCCAAATGTTTTGGAAGCATCAGGTATCGACTCAAAAGAATACAGCGGATTTGCTTTTGGAATGGGGGTTGAAAGAATAGCACAATTAAAATACAAAGTGAACGATTTACGTTTATATAGTGAAAACGATATTCGTTTTCTAAAACAATTTACAGCAGGATAAAATTATGGGTTGGTTTTCATCAAAGAAAGACGAAGACGCGGACAAGGTTGAAAAACCTAAAGCGTCAGTAAATTGGAAAAATTTGACAGATTTAGATCAGGTGGATAGAATTTTAAATGATAGAACAGGTCAAAAGCATTTATTATTTAAACATAGCACACGTTGTGGAGTTTCTGCAATGACTAAGCGCCAATTTGAGAAAGAATGGGCAGAGGAAAATGAAGATGTTGATGTGTGGTATTTGGATCTATTGAATTACAGAGATATTTCGAATGCTATAGCTGAAAAAACAGGCATTTACCACCAATCTCCTCAAGCAATCGCGCTGGTTAATGGTGAAGTTTGTTATAGCGCATCCCACAGCGAAGTTAGCGCTAAGCAGATTGTCAAGAGTTTAGAACAATGAAAAAATATATAATAATTGGCTTAATTGTTGCCGTAATTGCTGCGATGGTTGTTATACCAATGATGAGAAATAATTCGGGTAAAACCGTTTTAGAAGAAGCTCCTGCAACTTTTCTTTTTAAAGATAATCTGGCAACAAAATGGAACGATGTCATTCCCATTTCTTTCAAAGTGATGAATGACGGTGTTACAAAAATTGAGTTGGTTTTCAACGACAGTATATTTCAAACGTGGAGTAATCCTACAGGCAAAATCACCTATGAATTTAACGCTGGTTTTTACGGTTTAGGAACGAAATCCTTGAGTTTAAATACCACTATGAAAAATGGTGAAACGTATTCGGACGACCGTTTAGTTCGCATTGTATCTGATATAAAGCCAGAAATATGGGAGTTAAAAATAAGCAACACTTTTCCACATAATAATACTAATTTCACCCAAGGTTTAGAGTGGAATGAAGGCAATCTTTACGAATCAACAGGAGATCCTGGTCAGCAAGGGAGAACTTTACTGGGAACGATTGATTTATTAACGGGAAATTATACCAAGAAAATTGGACTGGATGCCAACTACTTTGGGGAGGGAATTACAATTCTAGGGGATAAAATTTATCAAATTACTTATACCCAAGGGAAGTGTTTCGTTTACGATAAAAAGACGCTCACTTTATTGCGCGATATGGTTTACCGTGGCGAAGGGTGGGGTTTGTGTAACGATGGAAAGGTTCTATATATGTCGGATGGAACAGAAAGGATTACAAAGAGAAATCCAAAAAACTTCTCTATTATAGAAACAGTTGATGTATCTGACGATAATGGGCCAATTCGAAATTTGAATGAACTCGAATATGTTGACGGACTTATTTATGCGAATGTATGGCAAACCAATGCGATTGTCGTTATTCAACCGGAGACAGGAAAGGTCTTGGCAACAATTAATGCATCTGACTTAGCTCCTTTGGGTCAAAGTGGCGGAGACGTATTGAATGGAATAGCATATTCACCAGACAATAAAAAATTCTATATGACAGGAAAATACTGGAGCAAGATGTTTGAAGTTTCTTTTAGTAAACCAGTTATCTAACATGTAGATGAGATTAAAAAAGGAGCGTCTTCAGAGAAATCTAAAGGCGCTTTTTAGAGAATTAAAGTTTTGTAAAAAATATTATTCACATGTTTTTAATCTCGGAAATATGCTTTAATTAACGTTTTCTGAGGAAATCAACTTTACATTACCTCATTCATTGCGTCACAAAACTTTTCAATAGCAATATCTAAAATAGCTTTAGTGTGTGCCTGTGAAATAAAACCAACTTCATAACCACTTGGTCCGATGTAAATCCCGCGGTCCAGTAAAGCATTAAATAATTTGCGAAATCCAGCCATGTCAGAATTGATACGAGCGCTTTCACGTATGGTGGTTTTTCCATCGAAAGAAAGCCAAAAAATGGAGCCGACAGAAACCAGCTGGAAGTCAAATCCTATTTCTTTTGCGTGGTTGTTTATTGCGCTCACGAAATATTTTGTTCTTTCTTCTTGATCTTCATAGAAACCAGGCTTAACACATTCCTTCAACTGTGTAATTCCAGCCGCCATAGCTACAGGATTTCCACTTAAAGTACCAGCTTGGTAAACAGGTCCATCAGGAGAAACCATTCCCATAATTTCTTTGCTTGCACCATAAGCTCCAACCGGCAGACCTCCTCCAATTATTTTGCCATAAGTAATAATGTCCGGCGCAATATCATATAAACCAGCAGCACCCTCAAACCCAACTCGGAAACCTGAGATAACTTCATCGAAATGTAGTAAAACATTGTATTCTGTACAAAGTTTGCGCAGTTCCAAAAGGAATGTTTTTTCTTGTAAGAGCAAACCGTTGTTGGCTGGAATAGGCTCAATAATTACACTCGCTATGTCGTGAGCATGCTCTTCAAAACATGCGCGCAAAGCATCAATTTGGTTTAAAGGTAGAACAAGTGTCTCTTTGGCCAAAACTTCAGGAACGCCAGCAGAAGAAGAAATTCCAAAAGTAGCCAAACCACTGCCTGCATTGACGAGCATAGAATCAACGTGTCCATGATAACAGCCGTCAAATTTGAGAATTTTATTTTTTCCAGTATAACCTCTCGCTAATCGTAACGCACTCATTACAGCTTCTGTTCCTGAGGAAACAAATCTTATCTTTTCAATGAAGCGATTATTAGATAAAATCAATTCAGCCAATTCACTTTCGAGCGCCGTTGGTGCGCCGAAACTAGAACCGTTATCCATTGCGTTAACCACAGCTTGAAAAACTTTTTCGTTTCTATGTCCTAAAATTAGTGGACCCCAAGAACAGCAAAAGTCGATGAATTCATTGTTGTCTTCGTCCCAAACATTTACTCCTTTGCCTTTTTTCATAAATAAAGGAGCTCCGTCAACGGACTTGAAAGCGCGTACAGGTGAGTTTACACCACCAGGGAAATATGTTTTCGCTTTTTCGTATAAGGCTTCGGAATTGGTTCTTTTTATTTTTGAAGTCATGATGTTATATTATCTTATGTATTAACAACTCAACTTGTGAAAAGTTGAAGAATTTTAAGATTGCAAAGGTAGAGGTTTTGTTTCAATTTACTTTGTTTTCCTAAATAGGAGCAGGTCTGTCAATTAGAATAATGATTGATGTTTTATTATTGTCAGGGCTATAAACTGTCCGAGTGGTAGGGACTAGAAAAGTGTTAAGGAAATTAGATATGAATAGTCAAAAATATTAACCAATTATTGAATTGTTTAGAACAAAAAAAAGTGTGTACCAAGAAAGATACACACTTTAATATTAAGGAGAGATTACTTTTTAATTATTGAAACAGTTTCAGTTGAGTTTTCACTAGAAATTGTAACATAATATTGACCAGCGTTCAATTTAGAAATATCAACAGAACCAGAAACTGCTTTTTCACTGAACAGTTCTTTTCCTGTAACATCTTTTACTACAACATCAATTTTTGATGAAGTTTTGCTCGTGATATTTAAAATATCTGTAGTTGGATTTGGAAAGACTTCGAATGAAATTCTCTTCTCCTCAGAAAGACTTAGGCCAGATGTTGTTGGAAGAGGAATTAATGCACCACCCGATGGCAATGCAACATAAAGACCAAAAGCAGGGCCGTTAGAGTTATTAGCTGGGTTTAAAAAACCTGAAGCAACAACAACTAGAGCAACATCTGTTAATCCCAATGTTGCTAACGGAGCTTGGTAAGCAGCAACTGTTACAGTATTGTTTTCATCTTGAATATTTAGGATGTAATCTGCAGTCGACAACTCTAAATAGCCATAAAAGTTACTGTAAGCAGCGTTATCTACAATTGTTCCTGCGGTTGACTCAACTACATCCACAACAGGAGCATCTGTAGAACCGTGTACGACTAAAACATCTGTGTTACCAGTTGTACTTGCTGCTTCGCGACCCATTCCATATACGTCTAAGTTAAATGCTTGTGTTGGTGTGTAGCCTGAAGCGCTTACAATTCCATTAGCAACAACAATATATGTTTCTCCTGCTGTTAAAGTCAAAGGAAATGTTGCAATGCTTTGAGAAGACATTGTACTGTTACCTGGCGCTACGCCAATGGTAAACTGAACTCCAGCTGGCGCATCAATAAATGGTGAAGCAGTTCGGAACTGGAAGTCATCAATTAATAATGTGTTGTCTAACCAAATGTCAACTGTAGAGGCTGCAGCGTCAGCTGAATTGTGAATTACTTGAACTCGTGCTGTTTGCGCAAAGCTGTTTGTGCTAAAAATCAGCAACATTGCTGTTATAATAAATGTAGATTTTTTCATACGAATAAATTTTTGTTTAATGATTATTAGTAAATACTAAACATAAGACAACGTAGAAGGCTAAATTGTTATTTATCAGTCCGTTAAAAAAAGTTAACAAATATTCATTTTGAGACATTGGCGAGCTATATATATACGAATAATCAGCATTTTAGAAACTGCCAGCCTTTTATAGCGTTAAGTTTTCGTAAGGACAATTTGAATTAAATTCAGTAGTTTGAGTTTCTTACAAACCAAAAGAAATAAAAACAATTTTCCTCCCCTCTCTAATTATCTAA
>JBDNIA010000085.1:0-5165 GCA_041688525.1 Crocinitomicaceae bacterium
GCAATAATTTCCTCCAATTGATCCAATGTCAACCATTTATCTGTGATTTCAAATTCAATTATTTCTGCCATCTTGCTATCAATTGAGTTTTGGAGAGGCTTTCCTGTTCGCCTGTTTCCATATTGTTCAAAACTATATTTCATGATTCCGATTCACTTTCTCCGACAATTGCCACAAATGGAATATTCTTGTCGTTTGCATATTTCATTTGTTTCTGCATTTTCACAGAACTCGGATATATTTCGCAGGCTACATTCAACTTGCGCAACTGTTTCAACAAAGGAAGGCAAAAATCTTGTTCCGATTCGCCAAAATTTACAAAAAGAATATCAACGTTTTGACCCAAGTTTTTTGGAAACAAGTCCAATTCATTTAAAACATCATAAATACGATCGGCACCAAAAGAAATACCAACTCCCGACATGCCTTTCATTCCAAAAAGACCTGTCAAATCATCGTAACGACCTCCACCACATATACTTCCCATTTTAACGCCATTTGCTTTCACTTCGAAAATCGCTCCAGTGTAATAGTTCAATCCTCTTGCCAACGTAACATCGAATTCTATTTTGCTTGAGATAAACCCAATAAATCAACTTTATCCAAAACGTATTCCAATTCTTCGATTCCTTTCAAACCAATTTCGCTCTTCGCTAACATGGTTTTCATCGTTGCCAAACACGAACGGTTGTCACCTTGCAGAGTAAATAAAGGTTTGATAATTTCTATTGCTTCTGCGGAAACTCCTTTTTCGGTTAATTCTTTGACAACTCCTTCTTCACCTACTTTGTCCAATTTATCGATTGCCACAGTGATATCAATAATCTTTTCTGCTTCACCACTTATTTCAGCGATTCCACTCAATATCTTTCTGTTGTTGATTTTAATAGAGAAATCTGGAATTTTCAAAGTCGACAAAACCTCATCGAAGATAAAAATCAAATCTACTTCGTGAACCAATGAATCACTTCCAACTACATCGGCATCGCACTGCGTAAATTCCTGATAACGACCGTGCTGTGGACGATCAGCTCTCCAAACAGGCTGGATTTGGTAACGTTTAAAAGGAAACGTCAACACATTCTGGTGCTGCACCACGAATCTCGCAAAAGGAACAGTTAAATCGTAGCGCAATGCTTTTTCCGCCAAGGAATTCGCAAAACGGGGTAAATTTTTATTTGCTAAAGCTTCCGTATCGGCTTTTAGCATTTTGTCACCCGAGTTTAATATTCTGAAAATCAGACGATCACCTTCTTCTCCGTACTTCCCCATCAAGGTGGAAGAAAGTTCAAAACTAGGCGTTTCAATTGGACCAAATCCGTACTTTTTGAAGACTTTTTTTATCGTTTCAAAAAGGTAATTTCTACGTTCCACTTCCGCTGGTAAAAAGTCTCTCGTTCCTTTTGGAATGGATGGTTTTTGTGCCATTAACTTAATTTTTGCTTAAAGATAATCATATTTGAGAACAGAGATTCGAGAGCTGAGAATAGAGATTTAATCTTTTCTGCTTTCTAATCTCACATCGCTATTCTCAATCATTTGATAATAACTAATCTCGAAATCATTATCTTCGCAAGAAAAAGGATAAGAATGCTTAAAATCGACATGCACACCCATATAATTCCGAAAAACTTACCGAATTGGACTGATAAATTTGGGTATGGGGATTTTATATTCTTGGAACACAACGAAAATGGCACCGCCGACATGATGCAAGGTGGAAAATTCTTCCGTCGTATTGAAGAAAATTGCTGGGACGAAAATATTAGAGTTACAGATTACGAAAAATTCAACACGCAGGTCCAAGTTGTTTGCACGATTCCCGTAATGTTTTCATATTGGGCGAAGGTGTCGGATTGTATAGAATTGTCGAAATATTTAAATGATCATATTGCCGATTTAGTAGTTCGTTACCCGAAAAATTACATCGGTTTAGCGACAGTTCCTATGCAAGATACAGAAGCTGCTATAAAGGAATTGGAACGTGCAAAATCTATAGGATTAGTTGGCGTACAAATTGGTTCGAACATCAACGACAAAAATCTTTCTGAAGACGAATTCTTTCCATTTTTCCAAGCTTGTGAACGGTTGGGCATGGCTGTAATGATACATCCCTGGCAAATGATGGGCTTCGATTCTATGGAAAAATATTGGTTGCCTTGGTTGGTGGGAATGCCAGCTGAAACTTCAAGAGCGGTTTGTTCGATGATATTTGGAGGTATTTTGGAACGCTTACCAAATTTGAGAATTTGTTTTTCGCATGCTGGTGGGTCATTCTTGCCAACACTTGGTCGCGTAGAGCACGGTTTCAATTGTCGGCCGGATTTGGTAGCAATAGACAATGCGATTAACCCAAGAGAATATCTCGGGAAGTTTTGGGTGGATTGCATCACGCACGATATTGACGCCTTGAAATATATTTTGAACATGCAAGGCAGTAAACGTGTTTGTTTAGGATCAGATTATCCTTTTCCCTTGGGAGATTTGGAAATTGGAAAATTCATCGAAGACAGTGATTTAACGAAAGAAGTGCAACAGAATATTTTCAGTCACTCTACGTTAGAATGGTTGAATTTGGACGAAAAATTATTCTTGTAATTTTATGAGTGCGAACAATCCTATTAAATACCGTGACCGTCAAGGAAACGAGTTGATTGAGGCTACGCCTGGTGCTGGCTTTTTGAATTTTCTCTATGGTGGACCTTTTGGGAAATTGGGTTTATGGCTCATGGTAAAACGCAAGTTTTTCTCGGCTGCTTTCGGAAAATATATGTCTTCCTCTTTGAGTAAAAGCAAAATTCAACCTTTCATTGAACAATATGAAATGGACATGTCGCCCTACGTAATTCCAGAAAGTGGGTTCAAACATTTCAACGATTTCTTTTACCGAAAAATTAAATCTCAATTCCGACCAATAGGCGAAGGATTTGTTTCTCCAGCCGACGGAAGAGTTTTGGCTTTCCAGGAAATTTCAGACACACAAAAATTCTTCATCAAAGGTTCAGAGTTTAACTTAAAATCTTTTCTCCAAAACGACGAATTAGCAAACAAATACCGAGGCGGATCGATGGTTATTGTTCGTTTAGCACCAGTTGATTATCACCGTTATCATTTTCCTTGCACTGGAAAAGTTGGTTCCGACACAGTAATCAAAGGTTCATACTATTCTGTTTCTCCTTTGGCCTTGCAAAAGAATTTGCGTATTTTCTTAGAGAACAAGCGGACGTATTGCATTCAAGAAACCGAAGATTTTGGTTTCGTTCTTACGATGGATGTCGGCGCGACGCTTACAGGAACCATTATTAATACGTACGAACCTAACTGTTCTGTACAAAAAGGCGACGAGAAAGGTTATTTTGCTTTTGGCGGTTCGACTACTGTTGTTTTATTCGAAAAAGGAAAAGTAAGTTTGGCAGCTGATATTTTGACCAATACGAAGGCTGGCTTTGAGACTTATTTAAAAATGGGCGAATCGCTTGAGCTGTAGGTTTTATCTTTAGTTGAATTTTTCATATTTGATTCACAATAATCGGTTTCCGAAATTGATTTTTTTACTTTAATTTCTGTGAAGCGTAAAATTTACTAGATTTGATTATCTGAGAATTTCAATTTATCGATTAAGAACCGAAAAGCATAAATGCTGAAAAACTGTTTCAAATCATCACTGTTGTTCCTTGCCCTTTGCACTCTCTTTTCGAGCTGCGATAAAGACCATGCTAAAAAACTTTCTGGGACTTATTCCTGCAAAGTACATGGTAAATATTACCTTATGAACCAATATTCCACTGACACCACTTACAGTGCAGAATTGACTATTACCCAGGACAAAAAGTACCTGCTCATTTTAGACAAAAAAATTCATATCGATTCATTATAGAGAGAAAATAAATACGAAGAAGGTTCATTCCAAAAATATTTTCAGACTCAATTTAAAAATGATTCACTTTACGTTAGTTATGGCAGTAGTTCACAATCCAGTAATTTTTCAAGCGATTATGCTTGTTCAAAGAAAAAATAAGCAAACTCAAAAAAAAATGGATTGTTATAACTTTTGTTTGGCTGACAAATGGCAAGTTCAGCTTTTAGAAGGATTTAAAATAGGCGAATCCTTAGACGATTAACTCTTTCTTATCAAGAATATTCATTTGAACTTTATTCTTTTTATATTTAAGCTATGAAAATTGAACTTTTTTAAGCGAGAATTATCGGGTAAATAGTTTGGCATAAGAAAGAACAATCCATTTTTAGAGTAGTATAGTGTTCGAGGTCTAGTAAAAGCATTTGTAGTAACAATAAAAATTCAAAATAATGACAAAATCAGCTTTACTGATCATTCTACTCAGCACTTTTAATTCTTTTGGACAAAAAAGCAAGATTACTCAGCACATCTTGTTTTCAGGGAAAATTGAAAATCCTATTTCCGACACTTTAAACCTTTTAGATAAAAATCAAGATCTAGTTCAATCTATTATTTTAAATAAGAATAATTCGTTTAGAGATACACTCAAATTGCCCGAAGGCTATTACCGATTGGTGAACGGTGATGAAGGCATAAAAATCTATTTAAAGCCTAATTTTGATTTGAGATTAACCCTGAATACCGCGGAATTTGATGAATCTATAAAATACCAAGGAAAAGGTGCTAATGAAAATAACTACCTCGCAAAAAAGGCGCTTTTAACGGAGAGTTTTGGTCAGCTAAATTATTACGGCTACTACGCGAAACTTGATGAGAGCACATTTCTAAAACTCACCGATTCTTTGCAGCTTGTTCAAAAAAACTACTTACAAAAGACCAAGAAATTAGACAATGGTTTTTTTTACCTTGAATCCAAAGCACTTGACTATGAAAA
The DNA here is from genome assembly GCA_041688525.1 of Crocinitomicaceae bacterium. Lineage (GTDB taxonomy): Bacteria > Bacteroidota > Bacteroidia > Flavobacteriales_D > Crocinitomicaceae > UBA2040. The sequence continues at coordinate 4,854 of JBDNIA010000085.1, forward strand.
ATTAGAAAAATATGCGAACTACGAAAAAATGAATCAATTTGTCACAGGTAATAGTGCCTTTAAAGTTTCTGAAAATTTCCCGAATGCTTTTGTAAACGTTGATCTCTCAGATGAAAGACTTTTAATTTCTCTAGAGTATCTATCTTATATTCGAACATTTTTACTGAGAACCACTTTTGCAAAAACCACTATCAACGACCAAGATATTGATTATACTTTAGCCTACGTCCAAACAATTAAAAAGGAGGTTAAAAACAAACTAATACGACAAGAATTACTTTATAAAGTTGGTAAATGGGAGTTAAACAATGC
>JBDNIA010000086.1:0-11634 GCA_041688525.1 Crocinitomicaceae bacterium
AGTAGAAGATCCATTTGATACTTTTTCACTTCAAACTTCAGCTGCATTAAACGATGGTACGTATTATGGCTCGAATATGGAATACATTACCACAATGATTGGCCAAGCAAATGCATATGGAAGCCAGGTGAATGCGGCCGCAAATGCTGGAACTACACTTTCGTCTCTATATGATCCAAACAATAGTTTAGCGACACAGTTGAAGTATGTAGCCCAAATGATTTCAGGTGGATTGGAGACAAAGGTATATATTTTAGATGTTAACGGTTTCGATACACACGACCAGCAAGTTGTTGAGGGTTTCTCTTCAACAGGAAATCACGCAAATTTGATGAAAAAACTGTCAGATGCAATTGTGGCCTTCCAAGATGATTTGCAATTACTTGGGCTGTCAAGTCGAGTGGCAGGTATGACTTTCTCAGAATTTGGTCGACAGGTATCGTCAAATGCAAGTTTCGGGACAGATCATGGCGATGCAGCTCCATTATTTTTGTTCGGATCATGCTTGAATGCCCAAATAGTTGGACCAAATCCAACTATTGCAAGCGTTATTCAAAATCAAGCAGGAGTTCCAATGCAAATAGATTTTCGTGATATTTACGCCTCTATTTTAAAAGATTGGTTCGTGGTTGATCCTACGGAAATTCAAACATTATTTGAACATACAGTTACATTCTATCCAGTTCTGGGAGCTTGTAATTTAGGAATTGAAGAAAATCAGGTAGCCGAAGAAATAAAATTACTCCTTTTTCCAAATCCGAGCATCAATCAAACTACGGTGCGCCTGAACGTCGGAAATGAATGGGTAAAAGTTGAAGCTTATGACATGTCAGGCTCGATAATAGCCATTTTATTTGACGATAATTTAGCCGCAGGAGAGCATAATATTCCTTTGAATGTTAGTGGTTTTAAATCCGGACAATACGTTATTCGCGTGATAAAAGAATCGGGAGTTAATGAGGCAAAGTTTACCAAATTGAGATAATCTTCAAATTCTATCCTCCAAAAACCGCTTTATAAATATCATTGCCGTTTGCATAGACCATTAGCGTTAATAAAATGCTAAATCCAACGTACTGAGCATATTCAAGCACTTTTTGAGGAGCTTCTTTACCTGTGATAATTTCATACAAGAGAAAAACAACATGGCCACCATCTAAAGCGGGAATTGGTAAAATGTTCATGAATGCTAAGATGATAGAAATTAATGCTGTGTTCAGCCAAAATATTTGCCAATCCCATGTAGGAGGGAAGAGTTTCCCTATCGCACCAAATCCACCAATAGAGCTTGCCCCTTTTTTAGTAAATAGATATTTGAGTTGGGAAGCGTAATCTTTCAGAGTTTGTATTCCGTAAGATGTTCCTATAGAAATACTTTGCCCAAAAGAGTAGCGGACATCCTGAAGCTTATTCGTGTCGACAGCATATCCTGATGATTTTGGCGCAAAACCAATGGTTCCCTCTTTTGTCACCAAAATGTCTTTAACCAAGGTATCATTTCCACGAATGAAGGTAACGTCAACTTTTTTGCCTTTGTTTTCATACAACGCAGCAACAGTCTGGTCAAAGTATTCTATGTCATGCGAACCAATGCGAACCAATTGGTCATTCTTCAGCAAAATACCATTTGCATTTGACTTTGATTTTGGAAGAACAGAATCAACAACATTACTTTTTAGCCTAAAGTCAAAAGGAACCATTGCTCCTGATTTGAATAATTCATAATCTATGTCCTCGGGCAAAGTCAACGTTTCCTTTTTCCCATTTTGGTGTTTGACGACGAAAGTGCGGGCACCGCGTAACATGATTTCTTTGTTGACGTCCTTCGCGTTATCAATAATTACATCGCCGGCTTGTAATACAATATCTCCAGTTTCAAAGCCATATTGCGTTAGCATCGGAGTCACAGACAAACCAGCTTCTACATCGTTAGGACTCATTTTCTCAATCCCATAAGAGAAAATCACAAAAATATAAATCAAACACCCTAGAATTAAATTCACAGTTACACCACCTAACATGATGATTAGCCTCTGCCAAGCCGGTTTGGCTCTGAATTCCCATGGTTGTGGGGGTTTTGCCATTTGCTCTGTGTCCATAGACTCGTCTACCATTCCAGATATTTTTACATATCCACCTAATGGTAACCAACCAATTCCCCATTCTGTTTCGCCTATTTTCTTCTTGAAAATTGAGAATTTCCAATCGAAGAATAGATAGAATTTCTCAACTCGTGTTTTAAATATTTTAGCGGGAATATAGTGCCCAAATTCATGCAAAACGACTAAAATTGATAGTGAAAGCAGAAGTTGTGCGGCTTGAATAAGGATGTCCATTCTTGGTTTTTAATAAAAGTATAATGTTAGTTTTTCAGATTGAATTTATTTGTTCCTGGTAGATTCCGTTGAGAATAAAATAATCCAACATGGCTTCTTTAATTAAATGCTGTTGGTCTCTGTCTGACAAATGTGGAAGTGGTTTTATTAATTTGAAGTGTGGCCAGTTTTCAGCATCTCTTTCAGTGAATTCATAATAACCCATCGGCTCCAATAAAGTACATATCGCAATGTGCAATAAGTCCGTTTTTTCTTGCTTTGAAAAACTACGGTGGCCTGAACCAAATTCGTCTACACCAATAAGGAATAAGATTGCCTGAACATCCATTCCTTCACCAAATTGAACTTCCAAATGTGCTATTAACTTTTGAAAGCGTATTTCTATTTCATAATCCACGACGTAAAGGTACACATTACTATTTGCTCAAAAAATGTTAAAAAGAGGCATTTTTCATAAATATTCTTAATGATTTTGTCCAGTTAAAGGAATATACTTATTATTTTAGTGAAAAACGATCAAAATGAAAAAATTTAGACTATTTACACTGGCCTTATCAACAGTGCTGGTATTTGCTTCGTGTCAAGAGGAAACGGCTTCAAATACAGAAACGGGACAAGAAAAAGAGATCTGCTTTTATTCCTACAACGAAGGCTCAACAACAATGGATTGGACGGCTTTTAAATACACAGAAAAGGCACCTGTTAAGGGTACATTTACAGAAATCAACGTAGATGGAACACTCAAGTCTGACAATCCAATGGCTTTGCTTTCTAGTATGTCGTTTTCAATGCCAGTATCTTCAATTTCGTCTCAAAATGAAGAAAGAGATGGAAAAATTATGAAGCAATTTTTCGGAACGATAAAACCGGAAAATTTAACGGGTAAAGTTGTTAGTCTTGGAATGGTCGGAACTGCGGTTCTAGATGTAACCATGAATGCATTAACCAAAGCAGTAAAAGGTAAATATACTTTTGAAAATGGGAAATTCGATTTTTCTGCCTCAATTGATGTTGTTGATTGGAATGCTTTACCAGGAATTGAAGCGTTAAATACAATTTGTAAAGATTTGCACACAGGACCCGATGGTGTTTCCAAACTTTGGTCGGAAGTTGATTTGAAGTTTAGCACAACGCTGTCCTCAGATTGTGACTAATTTATCGAAAATAGATTAACAAAACGGCTTTAGAACTTTTGTTTACAGTCGTTTTTTTTATGAACAACTTTCCGTATTCTTGTATATGAATTTTATCGACATCGTCTTGCTCATTCCACTTGTCTATGCCACTTGGAAAGGGTTTAAAAAAGGGTTTATAATTGAGGTCTTCACTTTGCTTGCTTTTTTTGTAGGCATTTATGCAGGGGTCCATTTTTCGGATTATACCTCAACTAAATTGAAGGAAAACTTAGCTATAGAAAGCACGTATTTGCCGATAATTGCTTTTACAATTACGTTTTTAGTTATTGGCGCTATCGTTTTTTTTGCAGGGAAAGCCATCGAACAGGTCGTAAAAATAACAGCATTGAGTCCCATGAACAAATTGGGAGGGTTAGTTTTTGGATCTTTGAAAATGTTGTTAATATTAAGTATCCTTTTATCAGTTGTTGAGTCATACTCTGAGAAAAACGAACTACTATCAAGTGAAAAACGCAAAGAATCTGTTTTATATAAACCCATTAAAGCGGTTGGACTGTACACAGTTCCGGGCCTTAGAACGAGCACTATTTTTATAGAAAATGCCCTAAAGCCAGAGTCGGATAGCACAGGCTTAACCGTTCAACAGGTTTTTAGAGCTAAAGAAATTGCAGATAGTTTGGAAATTGAACCCAAAGATGCACATGAGTTGCGTGATATTTACCAAAAATATGAGTAAGATTCTCTTTTTGATGTTTTGTTTGTCATGCAATGTTTTGTGGTCTCAGTTTGGCAATTTCATCCAATCGAATAATACACCTTTGGATGAGATATTTAACATAAAAAAAGTAAATAGAACCAAATCAGGTCCTTATGTGGGCTTGCAAAAAGGAAAATTTACTGTTTTAGAGATAGGAGGCGAAAAGCAATGGAAACGAGTAACTTGGAAAAAACCAAAAACTCACGCGTTGCGTTTGGGAGCAAACTATAATTTTAAATATAATGTATTGGGTTACGATATTGGTTACTGGTTTAAACTCGGTCGATTGAACTTAACATACGGTGCAAATTTAGTTTGTAGAACAGATTTTACGACCTATAGTTTCGGATTTTCGCCAACTGTAGGATATAAGTTGCAACAATTTCATCTTCAAACTGGTTATCATTTCCTGTCAAACCCAATAAATACTTTTGAAACTAATTCTTTGTTTATTTCTCTTCGTTATGTTCTTATTAACGAGAGAACATGGAATATTTCAAAGAATAAAAAGAAGAAAGAAGACAAGGGATTTTTTGACCATTTGAAAAATCGAAAGTAACAACTTAACAGACCAGACATCAAATTTGGAACAAAAACACACATTACTTTCATCTCCTTTGCAAGGTTTTACAGACTTTCGATTTCGAAATGCGCTAAACCGACACTTTGGGGGGATTGACACGTATTACTCACCATACATAAGGTTGAACGGAAAGTTGGATATTAAGCCAGTTTATCAGAGAGATATATTGCCCGAAAACAATTCTGAATTGAACCTTATCCCCCAAATAATGACAAACGATGCAGAGGAGTTTCTATTTGTTGCTAAATATGTTCAATCTCTTGGATACAACGAGTTGAATTGGAATTTGGGTTGTCCTTACCCAATGGTAACAAAACGTTGTATGGGCTCGGGATTAATTGCCGATGCAAAACGAATAGAAGGAATTTTAGAACGTCTTTATAATGAGTCTGATATTATTGTTTCTTTGAAAATGCGAATGGGTTATGATGAACCCACGGAAATTTTAGATGTATTTCCACTTCTTGAAAAATATCCGATTAAAAACATTGCGATTCATGCACGAATAGGCAAGCAACTGTATAGAGGCGCTGTTGATTTGGATTCTTTCGAACGCTGTTTGGACAAAACGAGCCATAAAATTTATTACAACGGCGATATTACCACGGTTGAAGCGTATCAAGAAATGGTCAATCGGTTTCCGTCGATTAATCATTGGATGATTGGTCGAGGATTAATTTCTGATCCTTTCTTACCGAGTAAAATCAAACGCAATTCAACAGAATTTCCAGAAAATAGTCATCAAATATTCCGCGCTTTTCACGATGAATTGTTTCACGAATTTTCGGCTGCACTTTCTGGTTCTACAAATGTTTTAACGAAAATGCACTCGTACTGGGAATATTTCTCCACCATTTTCGACGACATAAAAAAGCCAATCAAAAAAATAAAGAAAGCTAGAACGATAGATGTATACTTGGATGCTGTTGAGGAGATTTTGGATTCTGAATTCAAAACATGCCACTTACATTGATTGTTGTTGTGGGGTTATTTGGAGTGCAGCGCACATTTGAAAATTGTATTGTGAATTTCAAATAATTGTGTCCAACATGTCAATGTGCGCAGCACTTCAAATCCTCAATGTGCGGAGCACTCCAAATTCGCCAATTTATTTCCGATATTCAGATGATTAACCTATCTTTGCGTCCTCAAAAGCATAGTAAATGTCAATAGGAGTAAAAATATTTTCAGGCAGAGCATCGAGTGTCTTAGCAAATCAAATTGCTAAAAAATACGGAATATCTTTAGGAGACGTGAAAGTAATGGACTTTAGTGATGGCGAATTTCAACCTTCTTTTGAGGAAACTGTTCGTGGACAAGATGTTTTCATTGTTCAAAGTACCATGCCTCCAACAGAGAATTTATTTGAGATGTTGTTAATGGTCGATGCAGCGAAAAGAGCTTCTGCTAGAAAAATAATTGCTGTTATTCCTTATTTCGGTTTTGCACGTCAGGACCGTAAAGACAAACCGCGTGTTGCTATTGGAGCAAAATTAGTTGCGAATATGCTGATGACTGCAGGAGTTGATCGTGTGATGACGATGGATTTGCATGCAGATCAAATACAAGGATTTTTTGAAGTCCCGGTAGATCACCTATTTGCTTCAACAATATTTTTAAAAGAAATTGAAAATTTGAATACGGGAAATCTCATTATGGCAGCGCCAGATGCAGGTGGAGCGAAAAGAGCCAACTCGTACGCTAAAAAATTAGAAATAGGTTTAGCGATTTGCCACAAGCAACGCAGAAGACCAAATGAAATTGCCGAAATGACCGTAATTGGTGATGTGAAAGGCAAAGATGTAATCATTGTAGACGATATGTGTGATACAGCAGGAACATTGACAGCAGCAGCCGATTTGTTTATGTCGCAAGGCGCTTTAAGCGTTCGAGCATTTTGTACTCATGCTGTTTTGTCTGGACCAGCATACGAACGCATCGAAAAATCAAAATTGACGGAATTAATCGTTACTGACACGATTCCTTTAAAAGGGAAAAGTGATAAAATCAGAGTGATTACGGTCGCTGACTTGTTCGCTGATGTCATCAGAAGAATGGTTAACAATCAATCCATCAGTTCACACTTTGTAATATCATAAATAAATAAATAAATAATGAAAAAAGTACAATTGAGCGGTTCGGTTCGTCCGAACGTAGGGAAAAAAGGAGCGAAAGCGACTAGAGACGCTGGTTTAGTTCCTTGTGTGCTTTATGGTCAAGGAGAACAAACTGCCTTCGCTGTAAAAGCAAATGACATTGAGAAAATCGTTTACTCTCCAGATGTTTACCAAGTAGAATTGGAAATTGAAGGTAAAAAAGCGGTTGGTATCATTCAGGAATTGCAACAACATCCAATTAAAGGTACAATTCAGCACGTTGATTTCTTGGAATTGAATGACAAGAAAGAAGTGAGAGTTGGTTTGCCGGTTCGTTTGACAGGTAACTCAAGAGGTGTTTTGAACGGTGGACGTTTGATGCAGATCTTCCGTCGTTTGAATGTTTTAGCATTGCCAGCTGATTTACCAGAAGCAATTGTTGTAGATATTACAAACTTACGTATTGGTCAAGCTATCCGTATAAAGGATATAGCTAATGACAAAGTGAAGTTCTTAGATTCTGCAAGCGCAGTTATCGTATCAGTTGCTCGTTCTAGAGTATCAGTTGACGACGAAACTGAAGAAGCAGATGATGCTTCAACTGAAGAAGAAGCAGGAGAATAATCAAATTCGCATATAATAAAAACGGGCGATTCATTTGAATCGCCCGTTTTTTTTTGTTTTAAAGATTTTAATTGATGATTAACTTTTCGGTTATTTTGCCTGACTCTGTATGCAGCTGTAAAAAGTATTCACCTTGCGAAACACCCGACAAATCCAATAGGCTATAATCGGTTGAAAATTCTTTTACTTTTCTTCCTAGAATATCAAGTAAAGTTATTTCTCGCACAACGCTACCTTCTTTTATGCTAAACTCAACAAAATCGTTCGCAGGATTTGGGAATAATTTAAAGTCTAATTTAGATTTCAGTTCAACCATAGTGGCTGTCGAAGTGGTCGTGTCAAGGTCGTAAATAAACACATTATCTATAAAAAAATAGGAACCATATAACGCAAATAAATGAACAGTATCGGCTGGACTGTACAAAGGATTAACACTAATATTTAGTAAAGAGTCGGGTGTAAAATTTCCAATAGTGATAAATTTCTCTCCACCAAATGCAATGTAGTCAATTGATAAAATAGTCCAATTTAAACTATCTCCAAGTGGAATATTTAGTTCTACTTGGGGGCTTACTGGAATTATATCTTCCAAAGGAGCAGTATTTGTTGCGCCAATGGCTGTATCAGATATAAACATACCAAATCGATCAATTATGTGTTTCGTGCGGCTACCAAACTTCAAAGCAAAGCCCATGCTATAAACATGCCCAGCTTTTAATTCATCTGCTAGTTCTTGATGAATGTATTCTCTCCCATTTTGCTGACCTCCTTGAATACTATATCCAATTACACCGATAAAATTTTCATCAGCGTATGCATAAGTGTTACCTGCAAAAGTATGTTGTCCGGGCAGGCAACCACCCGGGAAACAATTTCCGTTGAGACCATAGCTATTAGTGAATCCATCAGGAGTATTTCCATCATTGGGTGGGAGAATCCAATCCGTGAAATTCTTCGATGTTAAAAACATAGTGTTCCAACTTGTTTCTTCAAAACTAGGGTTAGATACTAGGTTTATTTGTCCTAAAATAGAATTATTTAATGAAATAATAACAAATAATGAAACTAGAGTCGGCATGTTACTTATTTTTATAACTATTCAATAAAAACTGAAATGTTATACATGTAATTGTCCGTTTCAAGATGAACAATGTACTTTCCCTTCTCAATTCCTACCAAGTTTAAATTTAACGTTCCTTTTGGATACTTTCGAACATTTCTGCCTGATAAATCAAGCAAAGAAATACTTAAAACCTCTTTTTCTTCTATTCCGGAAATTTGGAGTTGATCCGTTGCTGGATTTGGATAGACTGTGATAGTTGTGGGATTTTTGTTTTCCTGTAATCCTACGTTGCTTTGGAAAGAGGAATACGTGTATAAAGTATCTATAACAGAATTAACTCCGCAATTGGGGAAGGTGGTAGTATTGGTGTCTTGAATAGTATAAACCACTATTTCTAATGGAATTGTAGGTAAACTTGGGTCAGTTATAATTGTATCGAAGGCAACAATATCTCCAAAACTTGGGCATGCAACGGTATATAAAGCGACAAAAATTGTGTCACTCACTGAAAGTTCAATTCTAGATACTTGCCAAGATATGTCCTTGATTCCGTGCAATTCCAGAGTTGCAGGTGAAGTAATAAGGTTCAACTTAGCGCTATCAATGTATTGCGAAAATGCAATACATTGAAGCGTTAAGAAAAAATTAAAGAAAATGAATTTTTTCATAATTACTCATTTATAAAATTGATAAACCTTTCGCATCTAAAATTTGCCCATCGACAACTAGAATAACGGTATACACGCCTGTTGGAAAGCTTGATGTTGAAATACTGATGCTCGATTGATTAGAATCTAGGATATAGTTATTTGTTGTAGTAGAGTTTGTTATCCCAATAATAGATAAATAACTTGAGCTATTTTCTTCTACTGTATAATCAACGCTTATCACACTGCTGGCAGGGTTGGGACTTATATTGTCGATATGATTGTGTTCAACCTTTATTTCTACTTCATCATAATCCTTAAATCCATCTGCATCGGCAATTACCTCTAATTGATATTGTTCTGTTACTTCAGGAGAAACGGTCATGTCTTTTCCAACATACACCAAATTACCATCAGAATCATACCAATTGTAAACTACATTCTCACCAACATCCTCAGCAGACAAAGTAACTGAATTTCCATTTTCTATAGTTTGGTCTTGTCCAGCATCTGCATTGAAAGCAGCACGCTCAGCTTTTGTGAATTTGTTTCTCATAGCTTGGAGTTTGGTTTTCACAACATCACAAATTAAATTCTATTAAAACAAATTTTTTGTTAATTTTTATTTTCCCCCAAAAACAAAGCCTTCAGCTCTGTTGCCTCACTTGGCTTCATTTTTCCCGCCAAAATTAAACTCAATTGCTTTCTGCGCAATGCGCCCTCAAAACGTTCGATTTCTTCTTCAGTTTCTGGTATTAATTCTGGAACTTGAATACTTCCGCCATTTTGATCAATAGCCACGAACGTGTATATCGCTTCATTGCATTTGATCCGCGCTCCTGTGACAAAATCTTCAACAAATACATCGATATAAATTTCCATAGACGTATTAAAAGCTCGAGAAACTTTAGCTTCTAAACTTACTATAGAGGAGTTAGCAATTGGGTGATTAAATGAAACATGGTTTACTGAAGCAGTTACTACGACTCGTTTGCAGTGACGGTGCGCCGCTATACTCGCAATAACATCCATCCAAGCCAAAAGCTGACCTCCGAATAAATTGTTTTGCGTGTTGGTGTCGTTAGGTAGGACTAATTTTGTAGTTATTGCGTGACTCTCAGATGCTTTTTTTGACTTTACCTGCATTTTTTTGTTGCAAAATTAGTTATTAATTTGGAGTGCTTCGCACATTGTTTGTCAATAATGTGCAAAGCACTCCAAATTGCTAAAGCAGGCTGAGTGTCGATAGCGATCGGCATCGAAGTCTCTACTTTAGCAATTCAGGATATTTTGCCTTGAAAGCATTCAAACGAGGAACAGAGACAGCACGAATGTATCCCTGATTAGGATTCAAGTGTTCGTAATTTTGATGGTATTCTTCAGCGACATAGAATTTTTCAAATGGAACAACTTCTGTTGTGATTCTACCAAATATTTTTTCATTTAGTAAGGTAGAAATATACGCATCCGCTTGTTGTTTTTCTTTATCGTTTTGATAAAAAATAACGGAACGGTATTGTTGTCCACGATCAGGCCCCTGTTGGTTTAACGTTGTTGGATCGTGCGAACCAAAAAACACTTTCAAAAGCGTTGAATATGAAACTAAAGTTGAATCATAATAGACTTTTACAGCTTCAGCGTGACGTGTTTGACCGCTACTTACTAGTTCGTATGTTGGGTTTTTTTCAGTACCACCGGCATAACCTGATTCAACCTCTCCAACACCTTGAACAGATTCGAAAATGGCCTCTACACACCAAAAACAGCCACTAGCGAAATAGGCAACTGCATTTGTATTAATTGGTTTAGCAGATTTTTCCTTTGATTTTTCCGAAGAAACGGTTGCAGAGGTATTTTGACACGCCATTGCGCCAAAAACAAGAAGGGATAAAAGAATTGATTTCATAATAAATAAACGTTTGGTAATCGTGTTTGGTTTTGTCTACCTACAGTTCGTCATCGCCAATTTTATCACCTCGAAGTATACGGAATCTTTTGCGCGCTTCAATCGTGTGCAAACTTCCCTTGTAATCAAAGAGAATCTTCCGATAATACTCCGATGCTTTTTCAATGTCGTTCAATTGATTCTGGTAAATATCACCCAATTGAAAAACGGCGTCGTCAGCTAAAATATCGAATTGATAGTATTTCAATAACTCATCTAGGTATTTGACGGCTTCTGTCCATTTTCCTTGCATTTGCAGCGCATAAGATTTCTTCAAGAGAATATCATCGCCTAAAGAATGGTAGTTGTAGGCTGTTTGAATACTATCAAAATAAATAAACGCTTCGCCGTATTTATGTTGCTCTATTAGTAAGTCGCCTTTAGAGAACCAACTCATCGCCTCATAATTGCTATCTAAGCCGTAATTTTCTGTTATCAATAATGATA
>JBDNIA010000087.1:0-2193 GCA_041688525.1 Crocinitomicaceae bacterium
CGCAAATGGTGTAGTAATTGCCTTGTACAATGCTGCAACTACATTAGGCAGTTTTTCCGCTCCCACTGTGCCTAGAGTGACTGTTACATCGGCAGTACAGAACGTAGAAGGTGACGATGCCAACACTGAAGGCAAGGTTGAGGCAGATCGATTCCTAGCAGAAGGACGTATCACTCCTGATGAACACCGAACAATAACTACTACTCCTACTCCTCAAACTGAAGGCGTAAAACCCGGGACAGTCATAGCCGGGAGAGAAAACAACACGGTGATCAGCGGAATAACATTTGAAACTGTGCTAACTCCCAATGGCACTACACTAGCGCAATTGATTAAAAACGTTACTTTTCCTAGAACACTAGCGCAATTAAACGAACACAGTTTGTCTGTTCCTAATGCAAATGCTGTGGTTAATAATCTTGCAGCATTAGCGCTCAACGTTATAGAACCGATTAAAGCAAAATATCCAAATGCACTAATTACAAATAGTTATCGTCAGGGACTCACATCTTCTAGTCAACACAATACGGGGCAGGCCTGCGACCTACAATTTCGAGGAGTTGCCGCACACGACTACTACAATATAGCTGTGTGGATCAGTAAGAATATATCCTACGATCAATTGTTATTAGAATACCTTCCAAGCAAAACAGTATGGATACATATTAGTTATGCTATTCCTAATTTGCCCTACGGTGGCAGATCTGTTAGAAAAAGCAAAGGTATAGCATCAACACTTGCAACACTAAATGGCGCTGCTGGTGGAAAGTTTACACCTAATTTACATGCAGATATTATACAGGCTGCAATAATCAACAAGGTAGTAGCAGCATGAAAATAAAAAAATTCTTATGGACTGTGTTAGGATTCCTTAGCCTAGGGATGGCCTATTTAGGAGTCATCACACCAGGATTACCTTACAGTATATTTGTAGTGTTTGCAGCCTATTGTTTTAGCAAAGGTAGCGAACGTATGCATCGTTGGATTTATAATCACAAACTGTTCGGACCGTTCTTGACCAACTGGAATACCAAGCGTGTGTTTCCAACTAAGATGAAATTCTTTATGTTGGCTATGATGAGCTCCAGTTTAATTATCATGTGGTTCACCGGAGTGAAACCAATCGGAATTATCAGTACTGCTGTGTTTATGGCTCTAGTGGCTACCTGGGCGTGGAGATTTCCCGGCAGTGTGGAAGAACATCAACGTAGAATAGACAACGGAGAAAAGGTCGGATGGCTAAAATAACTTTAGAACAATTGATAGATATTGCATTTGCTGTAGAGGAAGGTGACCCTTTTGATTGGGGATCATTCAAACAGGGAAAATCAGAAGCAATGAAGATGATTGGTACAAGTATTCTTGAGCAGTTTGATAAAGAAACAATGTCAGATGCAGACAGACTAATTCTATTGGCAACAATTACCAAACTTGTGACAGAGAATATGATCCTACATACTAAGATTATAGGCATGGCAAAGAATGAAGTGTGAGCAAGGCGATATTGCTAAAATTATATACAGTATTCGTCCGAGTAATCTAGGCAAAACCGTCTTGGTAGAAAATTACATCGGACACTTCACGCAAGGTGATGAATTTGATTTCCGCGGTGTTGTGTGCAAAGCACAGGTTACTGATCATTTTTGGTGGATTGCAACAGAATACGGACTGCAAAATATGCTAGGCGACACGCCAAAAGCATACATTCCTGACACTTGGCTAGAACCACTTCGTCCAGATAAATTGAGCGAAAAAACTCAAGAAAAGGTTGACATCTCAGCTTAAATATGTTTAAATACAATGTACACAAAATTTAGTGTATATTTAAACAGGAAAGAAAGTAAAATGGTAACAGGTAAAGTAAAATGGTTCAATGACGCTAAAGGTTTTGGTTTCATTACTCCGGACAATGGCGGCAATGATCTATTTGCCCATTTCTCACAGATTAGTTCAGACGGGTTTAAAAGCCTGAAAGAAGGACAAAATGTAAGATTTGAAGTCACAATGGGACAGAAGGGCGAGCAGGCTAGCAATATCCAGTCCGCTTAAAAAATTGTTGTAGCTGTTAAATCAGCAAAGTTGTAAAGTAAGGCGTCCAAGACGGGGATTCGAATTCCCCCTCCTCCACCAAAGTGTATTTGAAATAGTATATTTCGGTGGGGGAGAACTGGTTATCGATTGGGTGAGATAGGA
>JBDNIA010000088.1:0-2834 GCA_041688525.1 Crocinitomicaceae bacterium
GTCAGGTACAATATTTTTTTCCTCTAATTCAATGATGTTCGCAGAGAATTCAAAGGTATCGGTGGATAAACCTTCAAATTTTTCGTTTTTTAAAGGGCTCAGACCAAAAAATGCAGCCTCACCGACACGAAAATGATTAACTTCCTTTGGGAGAGTTCCTTGACCTATTAAAGGTAGAGTTATAGATGTTCCCGCTGAAACAAATGGCAATTCTCTATTGAATTTTGCTGAAATAAGCTCTTTGTAGAGCGAAAGTTGAAGTAGTTTGTCATACGATGGCTCAACGCCATACATACAACCTAAATTCGACCCTATTCCAATTACATCTATGTTAGATAAATTAAAAACACTTTCATAAAATTCCAAAATTGCAGTTTTCTGAACCCCTTCTCTTAGTTCACCAAGTTCTACCATGATGATAATTTGATGAATTTTATGAGCTTTAATAGCCGCTGCATTCAGAGCTTCTATTGTGCTCAATGAGCTGTTCAAGGAAACATCTGCATACTTTACTAAATCGTCAGCGTATATTTTTGCCGGCGGTTTAATGTAAATGGTACGCATATCTGGATTAACCTCTCTTAAGTTTTTTAAACTTGTCAATCTCGAATCCCCAACTGAATTGATTTTTGATATTACATCAGGTGTTAATATATTTCTAAGAAATTCTTTGTCGCCGGAGAATACTTTTGTTATCAAACTCCAGTGAATGTTGTGTTTTTGAAAATACTGGCTAAGGTATTTGATATTGTTTTTAATCTTGTCAGTCTGTATAATGAGTTGTGCCATATTATTTTTTAAGTCTCATTTCCAAATAAGGATTTGTGAATCCAAATTTTTCATAAAGTTTTTTTGCGGGATTATTTGCTTCAACATGAAGTGCCAAATCTCCTTGGGCATGTTCTATTGTTTTTTCCATTAGTTTTTTTCCTAAACCTGTTCCACGGAAATCTTTATGGGTAGCGATGTAAACTAAAATATTTTCTGGAATATAACCTCCCATTCCCGTCTGATTCACTACCACTGCTCCTTTGATTGTATCCTCTTCTTTTGCAATTAGGGTAAATCCTCCGAAAGATATAAACTCTTTTATCGAATATTCAATTGCTTTTTTGATATGATTTTTTGGATCTCCGTAGTGCTCTAAATTTTCAAATAAAAAATTCACGATATTATTTTTTTCAATTTCGTTTGGTTTGTTTACCGCGTCGAATACTATTATTTTAACCATAAATTTTCCTTTTACCCTAGTATACATTAAAACATTGTGATAGCCATGTTTTTACACATCCTTTTTGTTTGTTATGCACTTTTTTAATTGATTAAAGTCACTAAGTCTTCTTTGCTTTTTCTGACTTTTTTCAGGTTTACTAACCAGTCATTTTCCGCGTCTCTGAAGCCAATGGGAAGTAAGACACAACTTCGTAGTCCTTTTTCTTTTAAACCTAGAATTTCATCAACAGCTTTTGGTTCAAACCCTTCAATTGGCGTGCTGTCAAGTCCTTGGAGGGCAGCCGCACTTATTGCTTGAGAAAACGCGATATATGCCTGTTTTACAGCGTGGTTAAAGTTGGCTTCTGGATCTTGTTTCGGATAAACGGACAGCAATTGTTGTCTATAATTTTCCCAACCTTCATTTTTGAATCCTCGAATCTCATTTGTCAGATCAAACATTTTATTGATTCTACCTTCTGTGTAGTTATCCCACGCTGCAAAAACAAGCAGGTGCGAGCAATCTGTAATTACCGATTGATTCCAAGCAACGGGTTTAATTTTTTCTTTTACCGCCTGATTTGTTACCACGAATACTTCAAAAGGCTGCAAGCCACTTGAAGTTGGAGAAAGCGAAATAGCCTCAATGATATTGTCGATTTTTGCCTGATCTACTTTTTCTCCGTTCATTGCTTTTGTAGCATAACGCCAGTTTAACTTGTCTAGTAATTCCATTTTTGTTTTTGTTTTTTAATTTTTATTCTCATTTGATAATATACTAATCCACTGCTCTAGAATTCCTTTAAGATGAAGTACTTCATCTATGTTTATCTTTTCGGTTAAAAGTAAGTTGATCAAGTTGGTTGGAATTAGTTGTGCTTTGATTGCTAACTCTTTCCCTTTTTGCGTCAATTGTACCAAAACGCTTCTTTCGTCTTTTGTGGATCTTTTTCGCTTTAAAATTCCCATTTTTTCCATTCTTTGGAGCAGGGGTGAAAGGGTATTGGTGTCCAACAATAATTTTTCTGTAATTTCATTTACAGGAATATTGTCTGTTTCCCAAAGAACTAATAATACTAAATATTGCGGGTAAGTGACGCCCATTATCGTCAGGTAGGGTTTGTAAGCCTTGGTAATTAACCGCGAAACGGAATACAGAGGAAAACAAACTTGATTGCCTAAAAATAATTGAGGATTCAGCATAAGACTATTTTTTGGAATTTTTATACGCTTTCCATGCTCCTGAAGACCAAATCGCCCAAATAATTAACACGGGTTGGAAAAATAATCTTAGAAATCGGGCTCTGTCAGAATTCAGTGCACCAAAAGCATCTGTTCCATTCATATATTGAGAGATATTCCCAGGAAAGATTAAAACAAAAAACACCGCCAGTGCCCAACCGAATTCAATTCTATATTTTCTCCAAATAGCTAACCCAAAACCAAGACTGATTTCAATTAAGCCGGAAATCAGTACGACAAGATCCTTACTCATAGGAAGCCATTCAGGCACTTGTGCTTGGAAATCAATACGGTTGAAGGTTAAATGGCTAATACCAGCGAATAGCATGAACAGTGCTAGAACTATTCTAAAACCATTTTGTCCGACTGTTGTAGTTATA
>JBDNIA010000089.1:0-5792 GCA_041688525.1 Crocinitomicaceae bacterium
CAATTTATCTCCATAACGCGCATCAAAGCCACCTGCTGAAAAAGAAATTTCATCTACGAGCGCAGTATTGACAAAGCTCATTCCTTCCTGCTGTCCAGAACGAGTAAGAAAAGGTCGATAGATTAAAAAACCATTTACATAGACTAGATTTTCATCGTAATTCCCTCCTCGAACGTTGTAGTTACTCGTTAGTTCATTATTTGAAACAGCGGCAGTTGTATACGTCAGAAATCGCTCGACGCCTCCAAGCGGAATATTTTGGATGTCATTGAACTTCAATTTCTCCAGAACAAAAGGATCGTAAACTCTTTGGGTAATCTCTATTGTGCTTTCTTGTTGGATATTGAATGCAATCGTTCCGATATTTTTTTCGCTTTCGCCTCTTGCAATATAGTCGTTTACTTGTTTTTTTGTTCCGAGCGAATCACTGACGGCAAAGTACATTTGAATTGAATCACCTTGCGGGACGCTAAGTGTAAACCGACCATTGGCATCAGAGTAAGTGGCTGTTTCAAAAGCTTGGGGACATTTTATTAATATTCCTTCTACGCCTTTTTTTCGGCGATCAACGCATCGACCATTAATGCTACAAACTTGCGCCTGCGCTTCAAAAGCAAGGAGAGAAAAAAGAAAGAAAAACCAGTTTTTCATAAACTAATAGCCAAACGCCAAAAGCACAAAAATATTTTATTGATTCAAATTAAAGGTATAAAACAATAAAATCTTTTTCAAAAGGATCGATTATTGCTTTGATTTTATCCAAATGAGACCTTACCTGACCATCTGCGCAAAAATTAAAAAAGTTGGTATTTCTCTCTTGCAAACCATTGTTAGGAAATAATTTATCTCGAATTTGATCCATTTGTTTTAGCGCTTTTTCGTACTTACTTTTTTCCGTTCGAATTAGTTTTTCTTCTAAATTATCCAACTGTTTTTTGAGTCGCGTCATTTCAGCTTCAACAAATGCTGATAAATTTGGATCTACGGCTACAACCAAATTTCGGCAAGCTTCAATCAAATTGTTTTGTGCTTTTCGCATTTCCGTTGCATCCAATTCTTCTGCATTGTCAAGAACATATTTTTTTTTCAAGGCGTCGACATCTTCGAAAAGCTGTTCTACCGACCAACCAACGGTCTCCATTTTTTTACTTGTCCCCGAATCAATTAGCAGCAATGAATTTCGGACTTGAATAAGCGGGTATTGAACTCCATAGGATTCAAAAACACCTTTCAATTGCAACCAATAAGCCATTTCACCGCCGCCGCCAATATAACAAAGGTTAGGCAAAATCATTTCTTGGTACATCGGTCGCAAAATCACATTTGGAGAAAATTCAGCTGGATTTGTTTTTAAATGCAAAAGAATTTCCTCTTTCGTATAGCGCGTTCCTGCATCCGTAAAGTAAATTCCATTTTCATATTGTATTCTTTCACGTGAACCTTTTTCCAACAGGAAAATATTGATTTCTCGAGCAAAAGCTTGCGTCCCTAAACCAACTTTCTCTAATTCAGCATTGGTTTTTGCAACAGCATGAAATGAAAGGTTTTCCGTTAACTCTTTTTCAAAAACAGGCTCAAAACTTGACTTCAAGCGTTCATCGTCTCCATCTAATACGATTAAACCATCCTTGCCAAAAAGCGTATTGACCATTTTAAATGTTGCTTCCGATAAATTATTCCCGGTATAAGCATCCAACAAGTCGTGAATTTCAGCCTGTTGATGATTCGCGAATAATCCTTTAATTTGGTCAATGAGTGTGGACCAATTTTCCATAGTAAATCGCCCAACAGCGCCAGTTTGCGACGTTTCCCACGCAAACTTTTGATTAAACAAATTCACATCATTAATTTCTTTAAAATCGTGATCTTCGCTTGCCATCCAAAATAGTGGGACGAAGTTTGCTTGTGGATATTTTTCACTCAATTCCTTTGCTAATTTAATGGCATGAAGAATTTTAATCACAAAATACAAGGGTCCTGTCAACAAAGAAAGTTGGTGACCCGTTGTTATTGTAAACGTATTTTCTTTCGAAAGTTGTTGAAGATTTCGTTTTTGTTCTGGTGTTGATGTGTACTTGTTATATTTCGACACCAAAAGCTCATGCAGTGCTCTTCTATCTTCTGCACTATACTGATTCGATTTCAACTTCATTTGATTTTCAAACGCATCTAAGCTAAATGGTTCTTGAATGAAGTCTTTTAATGTGTCCTGATTATAAACGAGTTGATTCGCTAAATCTGAGAAAAGTCCCGTTTTCTGTCGGTGAATTTTTACACTTGTCATGGTGCAAAAATAAGGTCTCTCAGCAAACTGCAATTGCTTTTGTTTATAATCTATTACTATTAACTAAAAATGGCTATTTTTGCACTCCAATAATACATTAAAAATAAAACAAAATGCACGCAATAATTAAGACAAGCAAAGGCGAAATGAAAGTCGAATTTTACGACAAAGACGCTCCAAAAACAGTATCAAACTTTACTAAACTAGTAAAAGCAGGTTACTACGATGGATTAAAATTTCACCGTGTATTGCCTGATTTCGTAATACAAGGAGGTTGCCCAAACACACGAGAAGGTGAAAAAGGAATGCCTGGAACTGGCGGACCTGGTTACTCAATCGATTGCGAGACCAAAGGTGAAAACCAACATCACGAAAGAGGCGTTTTGTCCATGGCGCATGCTGGGAAAAACACGGGTGGGTCTCAGTTTTTTGTTTGTCATTCGCGCAACAATACTTCACACTTGGATGGTGTTCACACTTGTTTCGGTAAAGTAATTGAAGGATTAGATGTGATAGATGACATCCGCCAAGACGACGATATTTTATCCATGACTATCGTTGACTAACTAACAAGGAATCAAGCCAATTTTGAGTTATTCAAAACTTGGTTTTTTCTTTCGTAAAAAAAATATACTTTTGCAACGTTAAAAAAGCAAACATGTTAGAAAATATTTCATCTGATAATTTAAAGAATGAGTTCAAGTCGAATTCAAAGGTTCGCACCGTCACTTATGTCGTTGGAGGCATATTAACATTGTCTTTGGTTTACTTCGCTTACCACCAATTCATTTGGAAGCCAGCCAACCTAAAATCAACAGAAGTTGGTTATGCGGGATTGAACTACGCAGCAATGGACTCTACTGACTTAGCGATTGAGGAATTGACTCCAATTGTGAAAAAATACGATGGAAAAGCGGGCGGTGAAGTTGCTCAATTCGTTTTGGCTCGTCAATTGATGGCAAAAGGTGAATTCAAAAAAGCTCTTGACAACTTAGAAGGCGTAAATGTTGAAGATACTTACGTTCATGTTTACGCTATAGGCTTACAAGGTGATTGCTACAGTGAATTGAAAGATTACGACGAAGCCGTTGCGCATTACTTAAAAGCTTCAAAAGAAAACGAGAACGATTATACGACACCAATGTATTTGTTTAAAGCTGCATTGGTAACAGAGTTGAAATTAAAAGACCCTGAAGCTGCTACCGAATACTACCAGACTATAAAAGACAAATATTTACAGTTCGGTAATCAAAAAACGATTGACAAATACTTGGCAAGAGCTAAGAATAAAAAAGTGAAATAAATGGCAACCGCTTTACGCAATTTGTCTGAATATAATAAGGATTTTGTTCCAAACGGTGCCGATTATAAGATCGGCATTGTTGTTTCTGAGTGGAATGAAAATGTAACATTAAACTTATTGAAAGGTGCAAAAACAGCACTCTTGGATAATGGAGTGAAAGAAGAAAATATTCTTATTCACATGGTTCCTGGAGCCTTTGAACTTCCTTTGGGTGCACAATTTTTGTTGGAAGCCAGCTTCTTGGACGGAATTGTAGCCATTGGTTGCGTAATTCAAGGTGAGACAAAGCATTTCGATTTTGTTTGCCACGCGGCAACAAATGGAATTGCAGCATTGAATTTAAAATACAATCGTCCCGTTTCTTTTTGTTTATTAACAGACAACACACTTCAACAATCCTTGGATCGATCAGGAGGAAAACATGGGAACAAAGGCATAGAATGTGCCATTGCTTGCATGAAAATGATTGATTTAAAAAAATCGCTTTTCTAAAAACCGAACTTATGACACTAATCAAATCTATATCTGGCATTCGTGGAACGATTGGCGGACCTGTCAACGAAGGCTTAACTCCCGTGGACGCAGTAAAATTTGCTGCCGCTTATGGAACTTGGTTGAAAGATGCAAATCCAAATCAAAAATTGAAAGTTATAATTGGTCGTGATGCTAGAATTTCAGGTAAAATGATTTCGAATTTGGTTGTATCTACACTTATTGGATTAGGAATTGATGTTGTTGATTTAGGGCTTTCCACCACACCAACTGTCGAAATCGCCGTTCCACTGGAAAATGCACAAGGCGGAATTATTTTAACCGCTTCGCACAACCCTAAGCAATGGAATGCGCTAAAATTATTGAACCAAAAAGGAGAATTCATTTCAGGAGCCGACGGCGAGAAAGTTCTGGATTTGGCAAAAAGAAAAGCTTTTAATTTTGCTGAAGTGGACGATTTAGGAACAATCACAGAAGATAATTCTTATTTGCAAAAACATATTGATGCAGTTCTAGCTTTACCCTTGGTAGACAAAAAAGCCATTACTCATGCCGATTTTCACGTTGTCGTTGATGCCGTTAATTCAACAGGTGGGATTTTTGTCCCAGCTCTTTTGCGTGCATTAGGCGTAAAAAAAATCACAGAAATGTATTGTGAACCCACTGGAGATTTTCCACACAATCCTGAGCCTTTACCTGAACATTTGACTGATTTATCGGCTAAAATTATTACATCTAGAGCTGATGTAGGCATTACAGTTGATCCAGATGTAGACCGTTTAGCTTTAGTTTGTGAAGACGGAAGTATGTTTGGCGAAGAATATACACTTGTTGCTTGTGCAGATTACGTTTTGTCACATACGCCAGGCGCAACAGTCAGCAATTTGTCCTCAACCCGAGCTTTGCGCGATATAACCGAAGAGAAAGGACAAATATACGCCGCTGCAGCCGTTGGCGAAGTGAATGTTGTTGCGAAGATGAAAGAAATCAGTGCGATTATCGGTGGCGAAGGAAATGGTGGAATCATTTATCCTGAATCGCATTATGGTCGCGACTCTTTAGTTGGAATTGCTTTGTTCTTGTCTTCTTTGGCGCACAAAAAAATGACGGTTTCTCAAATGCGCGACAGTTTCCCGAAATATGTTATTTCCAAAAACAAGATAGACTTAACTCCTGAAATCGACGTAGACAAAGTATTGGCCGACATGGCGAAAAAATACGAAGGCTACGAAGTGGATACAATTGATGGCGTGAAAATCTATATTGAAAAAGAATGGGTTCACTTGCGCAAAAGCAACACAGAACCGATTATTCGTATTTATTCTGAAAGCGAAACAGCGGAAAAAGCAAATGCTTTGGCGGAAAGGATTATTGGTGAGATTAAAGAGTTGATATAAGTTTACTTCTTTTTTGGATTCGCGTACAATTCAACCTCATCGGCAGAAATTTCTTTGCCACCCAAAATAATTAAACGTTCAATAATATTTCGTAATTCACGAATATTACCCGTCCAATCTAATACTTTCAATGCTTTTAACGCACCTGTAGAAAAACTTTTTCTTGGTATTCCGTGATCAGAACAAATAACCGTCATAAAATGCTCTGCAAGCAACGGAATGTCTTCTTTTCTATCATTCAAAGACGGGACATGTATTAAAATCACAGCCAAACGATGAAATAAATCCTCTCGGAATCGACCTTCTGCAATTTCCA
>JBDNIA010000090.1:0-4775 GCA_041688525.1 Crocinitomicaceae bacterium
AATATTCATAATCCTCTTTTAGCCGATATTCCTCACGGGAAATAAATTTCAAGTCCATCCCCCATTCTGCGCATTGAGCTAAAATGGAATTACTATTTTGGTTCAACTCCTCGCCTCGAATAAATGCAATGGATGTCATTCCATGAGTCATGCACGCATGAGCTGTTGCCAATATGTGATTAGAATAGGCTCCTCCAAAAGTAAGAATACCCGTTTTTCCCAAATGTTTGGCTTGAAAGATATTGTACTTCAGCTTCCGCCATTTGTTACCCGAAACAGCTTCATGAATAAGATCATCTCGTTTTATAAAAAACTTTAAGTTCCTCTCCTTCACCCAATCAAAATATATTTCATTTAAGGGAGATGGTGTTGCATAAGGATGGTTTATTTCTTGCATACAATAATTTAAAAAGAAGCTATAACTTTGCACTATGAATAATGATTTTTCGAACTTTTCTAATCGACCTGAATTAGACCCTGAAGATTTTTACAAAAGTCCTGAGGGTTACATAATCTTTACAGCGAAATATCACCTCAAACGGGGTTATTGCTGTAAAAACGGCTGTAAACATTGTCCTTATGGTTTTAACAAAAAGTCTGGCCTGATAGAAAAAAATTAATGAATACCATTTTCAGGATGTTTTCCTTTGTAATTTGAAAGAATCGCTTTAATGGCAACGATATCCTTATCGGCGTCCCCTGTCGGTTTAAACTCACCATAAAAACCTCCTATTTTCCTTTCATAGTCCATGTATCCAATATAAATCGGAACTTTTGCTTTTTGAGCAATATAATAAAATCCTTTTTTCCAATTTGGATTGTAGCTTCGCGTTCCTTCAGGCGTAAAAATCATGAACATTTTATCATTGTTCTTGAAGTACTTGACAGCCTGTTCTGTTACATTAGAGCCTTTTTTTCTATCTACAGGAATACCTCCAATTGCTTTTAAAAACCAACCAAATGGACCCCAAAACAATTCTTTTTTAATCAAGTATCGACCGTTTACATTGTATTTGGCGAACACGCTTCTTCCAATAATAAAATCCCAGTTCGAAGTATGGGGTCCCATGACCACAACGCATTTTTTTACATTCGGTGCGTGTGGATCAATTTTCCAACCAAATAATTTCAAAATAGCAAATAAAAATTTTCCCATTCAGCAAAGATACTATTTCAACAAATATCTTACTTTTATCATATCAAAAGTTTCATGAAAGTTTTTAGATCTATAATCTCTCTATTTTTTTTAATCATTGTTTGTTCAATTTTTATTGTTGGGCGAGAGTTTTTATTAATTAAACCGATTGAAAATTTAGTTCATGTTCCTCAAAATGCAACTTTTGCGATGCGCATAGATGGAACGGCTGTTGTAAAAGCAGCTGCGTTTTCAATCATTCTAGAGGCAAATGACCCGGATCTAATTGAGGTAATAAACGCCCAAATAAATGAAAAAAGAAGGAAGAAAGGAAAAAGCAAGAATCTTGGAATAGACTATTTATCGGACTTGGTGATTTATTCAATGCCTTTTGAAAGTGGTCAGATTTTAGGAGTGACTTACAATTTAAATCGCCCAGATTTAATGCGGAAAAATGCTGGAATAGTCTTTGACAATAATGAAGCGTACTCGATTAATGGAAAAATTGCAGTTGTGCTTGTTTACAAAGGTGAAACAGCCTTAGAACCACAACAAAAAGTCAAAATGATAAATTTGGCTAAAAAAATTGCCTTCCAACCAAGTAGAAGTCAATTATCCGAAAAATTATCCAAGCGAGAAACCAACAAAATAGTTCAACTGACTAGTAAAGGTCAACTTTTTGGTAAAGCAACTTTATTCAATCGTTCTGATATAGATTTGATTCTAGAAAATCATGGATTAAAAGTTAGCGGCCGATTGATGAAAAACCGACTAGAAAACAGAGCTTTTACTCAGCCAAAATACACTTTACCTCCTTCAGGATTGCACTTTTACACAACCTTAATTCCAGACAAAATTCAAGATACGATTCATGATATTTTCGATAAGCTTAATTTAGAACTGCCAAAAATAAAGGCAATATCATTAAATTTGAGAGGTTCAACGATAAATAATACGGAAAGAAATTTAGTTTATTCACCGGATTTCGACATACTAATAACGTTTCAACAAGCTTTCGAATTCAAAGTCGCCTTGTTGAAAAGTCAAGTTCTAAAGGAGCTGAAAATAGAAGCAAAAGATGGAAATTTTACGAACAGAATAAAAGACTATTACTTCACAAGAATAGACTCCAAAACCTATTTAATTAGTTCAAGAAAGAATGTTAAACCGACAACTTTGCACAACGATTGCTTACTTTTTTTAGAAGGGAAATTAGATCCTTTAACTAACGTAGCAGGCGACAAAATGATCTTATTCTTTCTTGAAAATTTACCAATTTTCAAGACAACGAAAGATTTTTTCAGTAAAACAGAAGGATTAAAAATTGAAATAATAGGTAACAAAAATAACTTAGCAAGACTTAGAGGAAAATTCACCTTTAAAAAAGAGTATTATCCATTAAATGAATTCTTAAAATACAGTATTCAAAATAATTTTATCCGTGTAAAGTAGCAAGCAGCGAATTAAAATAACGTGGCGCTAAGAGCAATCTTGAACCGTACCAAGAAAAATATTCTCCATCAACCACAACAATTTTGGCTTTCGAAAAAAATTTTTTCATCTCTATCATCTCTTTTTCTTTAAAAGGATAAGGCTCTGAACTTAGAAAGACAAAATCTACATCTGGGAAATCAGATTCCTCAATTGCTGGATATCTATCTTCAACAATTGCATTTTCAAAGCCACATACTTCGAGTAAATGATTGACAAAAGTATCTTTTCCAACGCACATCCACGGTTTTTTCCAAATGAAATAGGCTACTTTAGGCTTGTTCTTTAAACTTTGTAATTCTGAAAACTCCTTTTTGATTTGAGCAACTATTTCTTCCGCTCTCACTTCTCGATTGGTCAATTTTCCCAATTCAGACATCATTTCATAGGCCTCTTCTAAGTTTGAAATATCGCTCATCCAAACTGGACAAATTTCCTTCAAATCGGCTATATTCTCCTTTGAATTTTCTTCTTTGTTACCAATGATTAAATCAGGACTTAAAAGACGAACTTTTTCAAGATCGACATTTTTTGTTCCACCAACACGTTTTTTGCCGTGCCACCAGACATTAGGATGAATGCAGAACTTTGTAAGACCAATAACTTCATTATCAAGGCCAAGAGCGTGTAAAAACTCTGTCTGTGAAGGAACCAATGAGACAATTCGTTGAGCAGGAAGATTTACCTCCAATTTTTGACCCATTTGATCAACAACTCTCATTTACGCCAAAGATGAAATAATATCGTACTTCGTTACAATATGAAATTTTCCGTTTTCCAGTTCAACCAGAGCTGCAGGAGTTTTTTTATCTATAACTCTAGAAATTTCTTCGATACTCGCAGAAGATTTAACCATTGGATATGGCTCTTGCATTACTGACGAGATTGGTGCATCAATAATTTTCGGATTATCCACTAACAAGGAGTAAATATGACTTTCGTCTAATGAACCAACAAAAATATTATCTTTCATTACTGGGATTTGAGAAATCCCAAACTGACGCATTTTAGCAACGGCATGTGAAACCAATTCTTCTGCAAACAAAGTAATCAAGGGCTGATCTTGGTGCTTACGCATCAATTCAGCTGCCGATTTAAACTCCTCATCCAAGAATCCTCTTTCACGCATCCAATCGTCGTTAAAAATTTTACCGATGTAACGACTTCCATGGTCGTGGAATAAAACCACCACAACGTCATCTTCTTTGAACATATCTTTCATTTGAAGAACTCCCTTCACTGCAGATCCAGCCGAGTTCCCAACAAAAATACCCTCTTCGCGTGCAATTCTGCGCGTATAAACGGCTGCATCTTTATCAGTTACTTTTTCGAAATGATCAATTATATCGAAATCTACGTTAGCGGGCAAAATGTCCTCACCTATGCCCTCAGTGATGTAAGGATATATTTCATTCTTATCAAAAATCCCCGTCTCTTTGTATTTTTTAAACACTGAACCATAGGTATCAATTCCTAAAATTTTAATATTTGGATTTTGCTCTTTCAGGTATTTCCCAACTCCAGAAATAGTGCCTCCAGTTCCCACGCCAACTACAAAATGCGTAATTTTTCCTTCTGTTTGTTCCCATATTTCGGGACCTGTTTGCTGATAATGCGCCAAACGATTTGATAAATTATCGTATTGATTTACGTACCAAGAGTTTGGTATTTCGCTTGATAACCTTTTGGAAACACTATAATAAGAGCGCGGGTCAGTTGGTTCAACAGCCGTTGGGCAAACAATAACCTCCGCCCCAACTGCGCGCAGAATATCCATTTTCTCTTTGGATTGTTTATCATTTAAAACACAAATTAATTTGTATCCCTTGATAATGGCGCAAAGTGCCAATCCCATTCCTGTATTCCCCGAAGTACCCTCAATAATTGTTCCACCTGGCTTCAAACGACCGTCTGCTTCAGCATCTTCGATCATTTTAATTGCCATTCTATCTTTAACAGAATTACCTGGATTGGTCGTCTCCACTTTTGCTAGGACAGTTGCTTTAATGTCTTTCGTTAGCTTATTCAAACGGACCAAAGGTGTATTTCCAATGGTTTCCAATATATTGTTGTAATACTTCATGTTTCTCTTAATTGAATGCAAAGATAGGGGTTTCAGAAAGAATTAATAATTAAAGGGAAAGAATTA
>JBDNIA010000091.1:0-8866 GCA_041688525.1 Crocinitomicaceae bacterium
AGAAGAAATTATTTTCACCAAAGGGGCTACTGATTCTATAAATTTAGTTGCCAATTCGTTTGGCGAATTTTTAGCGAAAGGTGATGAAATACTAATTTCAGCGATGGAGCACCACGCCAATATTGTACCGTGGCAAATGCTTTGCGAACGAAAAGGTTGTGTTCTAAAGATCATTCCTATCAATCACAAGGGAGAAATTATTCAAGAAGAATATGAGGCTCTTTTGAACGAGAAAACGAAATTAGTTTCTATCATACATATTTCAAATACACTTGGAACGATAAACCCAGTGAAAACGATGACCGCAAAAGCACACGCTTATGGTGCGCGAGTTTTAGTTGACGGAGCTCAAAGTATTCAACACAAAAAAATCGATGTAATTGATATGAACTGTGATTGGTTTGTTTTCTCTGGACACAAAGTTTTTGGTCCTACAGGAATCGGAGTTCTCTACGGAAAAGAAGAGATTCTCGAGAAAATGCCTCCTTACCAAGGTGGCGGAGATATGATTGCTAAAGTAACTTTTGAAAAAACAACATACAACGAATTACCTTTCAAATTTGAAGCAGGAACTCCGCACATTGCTGGAGCTATCGGTTTGGGTAAGGCATTTGAGTTCTTGAATGGCTTGGATATGGATACCATTTTAACGTACGAAATGGAGCTAGAAGCTTATGCACAAGATTTATTGCAGACCTTTGAAGGATTAGAAGTAATTGGTACAGCAAAAAAGAAAACAAGCGTAGTGAGTTTCTCTATGGAAAAAATTCATCCATTTGACATTGGCACCTTGTTAGACAAACAAGGAATTGCGGTCAGAACTGGACATCACTGCACACAACCTTTGATGGATTTTTATAAAATTCCTGGAACAACACGTGCCAGTTTTGCGTTTTACAATACGAAAGAAGAAATAGACATATTCATTGCAGCCTTGGAAAGAAGTATTTCCATGTTAAGTTAAAAAAGCATGACTTTAGAAGAAAAACAACAGGATATAATTGACGAATTTGCCATCTACGATGATTGGATGGACAAATACGAATACATTATAGAATTGGGAAAAGACCTTCCGAAAATCGAGGAGACTTTAAAAACCGAAGATCGTTTGATTGAAGGTTGTCAATCGAGAGTTTGGTTGGCCAGCGAATTTAAAGACAACAAAATGCACTTTACTGCTGATTCAGATGCTATAATTACAAAAGGAATCATTGGATTATTAATTCGCGTTTTAGACCAAGAAGTACCTGAAATCATAGCAAAAGCCGATTTGCATTTTATTGCGGATATCGGCTTACATGAGCACCTATCGCCTACTCGATCTAATGGATTAGCGAGCATGGTTCAAAAATTGAAAATGTCCGCTCTGACACAATTGGCAAAATAAATATGATGGAATTAGAAAATACAATTGTCGACGTCTTAAAGACTATTTATGATCCAGAAATCCCTGTGGACATATACGAATTGGGACTAATTTACGAAGTTAAAGTTGACGCTGATAAAAACGTTGCAATTGAAATGACGTTTACCTCTCCCAACTGCCCTGTGGCGGAATCTATGCCGAAAGATGTAGAAGATAAAGTTGCTGCCATAGACGGCGTAAAGTCTGCCGTGGTGAATATCGTCTTTGATCCTGCCTGGGATAAAGATATGATGAGCGAAGAAGCAAAATTAGAATTAGGATTTTTATAAAAATAAAATGAAAACAAGTCAAATTGATGGATTAAAAGCGATTGAAACTCGCATCGCGCCCTTGCGCGAAAAACTAAGGAATCACGCTCTTTACGGCGCCCTTGAAGATATTGAGGATGTTAAGATTTTCATGGAAATGCACGTTTTTGCTGTTTGGGATTTTATGTCTTTGCTAAAATTTCTTCAACTAGAATTGACATGTGCTGCTGTTCCATGGATTCCAGGAAAAAATGCTGTTTTAGCAAGGTTCATCAATGAAATTGTTCACGGAGAAGAAAGCGATTTGAACGAAATTGGGATTCCTAAAAGTCATTTTGACATGTATGCCGATGCTATGCAAGAAATTGGTGCCTCAACTGAAAAAATTGATTGGTTTCTCAACGAGATCCGCAAAACTCAAAATATTGAGTTTACTCTAAATACGCTTGAAATCGACAATTCCGTAAAGAAATTCGTATCCAACACCTTCAGAATTATAGATTCGAAAAAAGCCCATCTTGTTGCTTCGGCATTCACTTACGGTCGTGAAGATCTTATTCCTGACATGTTCATCGAAATCGTTAAAAATGCAGAGCAACGCAATCAAAAATCGAGCTATTCTAAATTAACTTTTTATCTAGAACGACATATAGAAATCGATGGAGGTGATCACGGGCCATTGAGTCTGCAAATGATTGCCGAACTCTGCGGGAATGACAAATTAAAATGGCAGGAAGCTGAAGAGGTTGCCGTAATTTCTCTTGAAAAGCGAATTGAACTTTGGGAAGGTATTTATCAAGCCTTAGTCCTATCAAAAATGCATAAAAACGTATTTGCAGTTTAGACGAAAATTAGATTAAGTAAATTTCTTAGTTAATTTTGTTCTAGAATAAACCAAATACGTAGTCTAATGAGAAGAGTTGTTATCACAGGAATGGGCGCTTTGACGCCAATCGGAAACGATTTAAACAGTTATTGGGCTGCACTCAAAAATGGTATTTCTGGAGCTGGACCAATAACAAAATTTGATGCCAGTTTATTCAAAACGAAATTTGCGTGCGAATTGAAAGATTACGATACCAAAGCTCATTTTGATGTTAAGGAAATAAAAAAATACGACCCTTTTTCACAATATGCCTTAGTAGCTGTTGCTGAAGCTGTTGATAACGGGAAAATTGATTTTGATACTTTGAACAAAGACCGTATCGGTGTAATTTGGGGTTCTGGAAACGGAGGAATACAAACTTTCCAAGATCAAATGGAGGAATTTTGCCATGGTGATGGAACTCCACGCTTTTCACCTTTTTTTATTCCTAGGATTTTAGTTGATATCGCTTCAGGCATTATTTCAATAAAATACGGATTACGTGGTGTGAACTTTTGTCCCGTTTCTGCTTGCGCGACTTCGAATACTGCTATGATTGAAGCATTCAACTACATTAAATGGGACAAAGCAGATATGATAGTAACTGGTGGTTCAGAAGCTGCAATTACTGGTTCTGCAATCGGCGGATTTTCATCGGCGCAAGCTTTGTCTAAAATGAATGACACGCCAAAAAAAGCTTCCCGACCTTTCGACGTGAATCGCGACGGATTTGTAATGGGTGAAGGTGCTGGAGCAATGATTTTGGAGGAGTATGAACATGCTAAAAAGCGTGGCGCCAAAATCTATGGAGAAGTTGTTGGCGGCGGAATGGCAGCAGATGCTTATCACTTAACAGGAACACATCCTGAAGGCGATGGAGCTGTTCTCGGCATGAACGAAGCTTTGCGCGAAGCTGGATTAAAGCCTGAAAAAATCGACTACATTAATATGCATGCTACTTCAACTTCGCAAGGCGATTTATCGGAATTAAAAGCAGCAAAATGTGTTTTTGGTCAAAATAAAAATCTATCTGTTTCAGGCACAAAATCAATGACGGGTCACTTACTTGGTGCTGCAGGAGCAATTGAAGGAATAGCGTGTGTTATGGGGCTGATGGAAGGCATAGTTCCCCCAACTATAAATACAGAAAATATAGAACCTGATTTTGCTGAATTATTCGACTTCCCACTGAACATAGGAAAAGAAAAAGAAATGACCTACGCCATGAGCAACACCTTTGGTTTTGGTGGGCATATTGCGAGTATTATTTTTAAGAAGTGGCAAGAATAAAAATAGAAAAAAGAGAATTTTCTTTCTTCCATTTACTTTCCCGCTTTCTTATCCTTATCTCGCCCAATACAAAAGCCTAAACCTGTGCTGACGTGGAAATTCTTCGCTCCAGCCGGACTTATGAATCCCAGTAAATTGTCGGTGGTAACAAAGTAGGACATACCTGCGCCTTTCAATGCAAATCCAATACCTATATTTTTAGCACTTCGAGAGCTCACGGTATAATTTACATTCACGAACAACCAATTTTTAAGATGCATAGTCCCGGATAACATGACTGTAGGGCGGTATTTCCTATTGGTGAAATCGGAGAACCATGTGGCGCCAACTCCAAATAATTTATTGATATCGTATGTTCCACCCACTATTACGCGCATCGGCAAAGCTGTTCGATACGATGCGTTATTTCCGTCAACAAAAAAGATTTCTTTCAGCGTATCTTGTAGTGTCTCAAAATAATTTGTGTCATTTATGGCTTGATTGATATCTACACCACGGAAAGTATAACTAAAGTCCTCTTTGGAAAAATTTTGAACATTTTGTGTCCACTTTATACTTCCAAGATCCAATAAACTTCCTGACAACTTTAGTTTTTCTGTAGCTTGAAAAGTGACGCCAAAATCAAAGGCCATTCCTCTATTTTTGAAATTAAAAGCACCATTTTGGTCGAAAGTACTATTGCTATCTGGAATTCCAGCTGTCCTCAAATCCAATGCTCCATCTATTGTCAGATCAAAAGTTGTTTCGTCTGTCGTCAACCCCAAAACACTCTTCTTGGTTTTGACATTTGCAATTCCTGAGAGCAGCTTGTATCGAGCTCCGACTTTCCATTTTGATCCGATTTCTCTATTATAACCAAAACCATATTCGATGTAACTGTTCATATTTACGCCCAGTCCATCCATATTGACTCTTTTACCAAGGAATTCTCCTCCGTTTCCTTCAAATATTAATTGAATGAAATCTTTTGGATAAGCGAAACTCATATCAAAACGATTCACGATACTGAAACTGACATAGCTTTTCTTCAGTTTAATACCAAAACCTAGCAGTTCATTTTGGGCTGAGAAACCCAAATAATTTAACTTTGCCATTTTACTAATTGCTCCAGCCGGATCAATTACTAAGGAATCATCTTGTGCCCGTGAAACTAATATATCATTCAAAGCAAATCCACTATTGGAAGCTCCAAAGCTATGCATTCCTGTTCCTATTGAAAAATAAATTTTGTTCTTCGCATTCCAAGACGGATTATAATAGTGCGATTGT
This sequence comes from Crocinitomicaceae bacterium, assembly GCA_041688525.1. Lineage (GTDB taxonomy): Bacteria > Bacteroidota > Bacteroidia > Flavobacteriales_D > Crocinitomicaceae > UBA2040. Next base: position 5,099 of record JBDNIA010000091.1, read on the forward strand.
GGCAAGTTTTGGAAATTCGAGTAAAATCCAAAATTTCGCTGTGCTATTGCATTAGTTTGCGTAATTAGCAATAAACCAATAACAAAAAGTAGTTGTGTGCTTAACTTTTTCATACTTCTACCTTTTAAAGTTTCACTTTTGCTTGAACTTGCATTCCCAAACGCAACTTCAATTTATAATCATCATAGAATTTGACCACAGTACCTAAATTCCCTTGGAAAGTTTGACCGCCAACTTCAAATAGAATGTACTTGGTATTTTTCACAATTGGAAGCTCTGCGTTCGTTATTGTGAAGTCATTTATCGCAGTTGCCGATTGTGTTACCCTCCCTGAACTATTTACTGGTGCCGCATTGATCAAATTTTTAAAACCATTTGTCAAATCCTTTAAGAGCACATAATTCTGATCAACCAATACTACTCGAACACTCGCCTCAACTGGAAAGCCATTTTCAATATTCAATCGCAACATAGCGGATTCCACAAATTCATTGTCCAGATCAATGCTCGCTTCGATTGTGTCTCTTAACATAAAACCTGTGGCATAACCTTCTAGAGGCAAAGTAAGTGTTCCCAATAAATTAATTTTACTATCGTGCGTTATAAAATTTGTGTTTAAACCAGTTGTTGAACATCCAATATCATAAATTAAAACTTTTGGAGTTGGTGACAAAATAGTCTGTAAATTAGCCGAGTTTTGATCCGTAATTGTAAGAGTAGAAACTGCACTTTGTCCAGGTGAGGCCGCATCCGCTAAAGAAAATACAGGTGGGAATCCCGTTAAATTAAATTCATTTCCTGAACTAATTTCTTTGGTCTTTATTGAATTAAAACTGATATCCACTGGAATTCCAAAACTATTTCTAAACCTAAACTCTAACTTTGGATCTGACAATGTAAAGGTTCCTTGACTGGTATTATTGAAGAGTTTCAAACCGATTGTATCTTTAAAACTTGGTAGTGCTATAGAACCTAAATTTCCTGTTATCAAATCGAAATCTAGGTTTTGCATCGCTAAACTAAAATCAACATATTCAGTTCCCGTTATTGGACTTCCAGAACCCATAATTATAATTGCAAGTTCAACTCGAACCTCATTAGATCCTCCTGGACCGTTTGTTAAATCTAATATCGCATTTTGCAGGTTAACAGCCGAATTGCCCTGCTGTGGAACCGAACCGGTATAATTCAAATTTATCGATCGTGTTACGACCACTCCATTTTCTTTCAAGTCAGGAAAAGTGAAATCGTATTTAACGGAATGCATCAAATTTGTCTCTACATCTATGCTTAAATTTCCTGTTCGGAAATCTATCGTAAACAAACTGCCGCCAGAAGGATTATTCAAAGGAAAAGTTTGGTTGATTGTATACGTTTGTGTTCCAGTAAAAGTGAGTACAGGCGGGATTCCATAGGCGGCCATTGAACCATTGTAATCGAAATTCTGATCCGGTAAAGCTATAATATCGGAAGCTTTTACAATGTCTGCACTGTCGGAATATACGATTGCTATTGCTCCATCAGGACCGACAGTGAGGATACTGGAATCCTTGTTCACTAAAATATCATAAACACTGAATTCTCCGACGGCTAAGGGAACGGCAAGGTTTGGCGACCAAGCTTGCGTGGCGATTTTGTCAAAACCGGCTTTTTTACAACCAGTAATAACTAAGGCTAGAAGTGTAAAGACAGAAATCCAATAAAAATTTGTTTTTTTCATGTGTAGTAATTTTATTTAAATGTCAACTTTTTTAATTTAAATCCTAATAAATCGGTATGTCTGTATCTATTTTTCTTTGTTTAGAAAACACTTAACAGCACACAAGAAATTAGCAAGTTAATACCCTGATTCCAATTTAACATTCAGCTCTATTTCCAAAGCGGCTGTATTTTAGCCCGATTTTCAAACAAATTCCACAGCAAAATTGCAAACAAGACAATTACAATGATTAAACCTTCAGGAGCAACTAAAATATGTGTCAACAGTATACCAATCATTATTGGAAAAAGCATTACACTTCCTAAAGCGCGGTATTTTTTAGTTAAACAAAGAAATCCTGCAATAATTTCAACAACTGCAATCAAAGGCAACAACCAACCAATTGCAATGAAGGCTTCAAAGTTCTCGGCCATTCTAGCAGATATATCTCCAGGTATTGGCATATAGTTGAAAAACTTATTCAGATCAGAATTAATAAAAATCAACCCAAGAATGCCATTCAATACAAGTAAAATTTTGATTTTCATGTAACAGAGTTTTCGTTATATATTCAATCTATTTCGATTAAATATACATTTTTCTTGGCACCTTTAAAGAATGGTTGTTGAAAATTAATGAATTTGAAGCACGTCTAACTATAACTCCCCCTTCAAATACCTAGCCGTATGCGAAACTTTCCCGAACTTTTTAACGATTTGCTCTGGCGTTCCTTCGGCGATAATCATTCCACCGCCTTTTCCACCTTCTGGACCGACATCAATGACGTGGTCAGCAACTTTGACAATATCTAAATTGTGTTCTATTACAACAACAGTATTGCCTTCGTCGGTCAATCGTTGGAGAACTTCGAGCAAAACACGAATATCTTCAAAATGTAAACCAGTTGAAGGTTCGTCCAAAATATACATTGTATTCCCCGTACTTCTCTTAGACAATTCAGTTGATAATTTGACCCGTTGTGCTTCACCGCCTGATAATGTTGTTGAGGATTGTCCGAGTTGAACATAGCCCAAACCTACAGAATTTAACGTTTCCAAAACACGACTAATTTTTGGGATTTTCACAAAGAATTTTGCACCTTCTTCAATTGTCATGTTGAGTACATCACTAATCGATTTACCTCGATAACGAACTTCTAAAGTTTCATCGTTATAGCGTTTTCCAGCACAGGTTTCACATTCCACGTAAACATCTGGCAAGAAATTCATTTCTACGACTTTCAAACCTCCACCGCTGCATGTTTCGCAACGTCCGCCTTTTACGTTGAAAGAAAAACGTCCTGCTTTATATCCCCGAATTTGCGCTTCAGGTAAACTTGCAAATAAACTTCTAATCTCATCAAAAACCTTCGTATACGTTGCTGGATTGGAGCGAGGCGTCCGTCCAATTGGACTTTGGTCTATTTCAATAATTTTATCAATATTATCAATTCCTTTAATTGATTTATAAGGCAAAGGTTTCTTCACGCCGTTATAAATATGTGCCAATAAAATGGGATACAAAGTTTGATTAATCAGCGAAGATTTTCCACTACCCGAAACACCTGTTACACAAGTAAATGTTCCAAGCGGAATATGTAAATCAACATTTTGTAGATTATGACCCGTTGCTCCGAACAGCGAAAGTTTTTTACCGTTTCCTTTTCTGCGTTTTTTGGGAATTTCAATTTTTAATTCACCTCTCAAATATTGAGTTGTCATGGAGTCTTTGGAGAGCAATTCTGCATACGGTGCTGCATTCATGATTTGTCCACCGTGTTTTCCAGCACCCGGACCAATATCGACAATGAAATCTGCAACTTCCATTATTTCTTTGTCGTGCTCAACGACTATTACAGAATTTCCAGCATCGCGCAATCGAAGCAGAGAATTAATCAAACGTGTGTTATCACGCTGGTGCAAACCTATACTTGGCTCGTCCAAAACGTAAAGTACATTAATTAATTCTGAACCAATTTGATTGGCCAAACGAATACGCTGTGCTTCTCCTCCTGAAAGTGTTTTTGAAGATCGATGAAGGGTCAAGTAGTTTAATCCTACTTCAAGTAT
>JBDNIA010000092.1:0-10801 GCA_041688525.1 Crocinitomicaceae bacterium
AAAACCGTATATTTAATTGATTATCAGCTAAATATACGAACTATTGATCGATTTTAAGATAATTAATTAATTGAAAATCAAATAGTTATAAACTATTTGATTGTTGATAAAGTGGTACTATTTTAAATGCGTTTGCCCTGAATTATATCCAATCCCTTCAGCCACCTTTATAACTTTTTCCCCATCTTTGCAAAAATTATTAATGTCCCTAGAACACTTGAGGCATTTTCGCCGTTTGTAGAAGTAAGAAATGGATCAGAATCAGTTAATAAAGCGCTTTAAAGAAATTCCCCAGATAGATGACACAGCGAATGCTTTGCAATTTGCTGGAACTCGCATAAGGTGGAAGGGATTAATTGGCTCGTCCCGATGTTTTTGTGCGTCAGCTTTAGCGAGTCAAGTCCCAGGACATCATTTGTTTTTGTTGCAAGACAAAGAAGAGGCCGCCTACTTTCTCAACGATTTAGAACATCTTCATCCAGAACAAAAAAACATTTTCTTTTATCCTGCTTCCTATCGCGTTCCCTACGATAGTGAGGAAACAGACAATGCAAATGTCGTCGCCAGAGCGGAAGTTTTGGAAGCGCTTAATAACCAAAAAAATGTCTGGTTAGTGGCCTATCCTGAATCGCTTTTTGAAAAGGTGCCGACAAAACAGAAACTCGTCAAAAACACCTTGCGTGTTGAGGTTGGAAAAATCTACTCCATAGAATTCATGAACGAATTGCTCTTGGAATATCATTTCGAAAGAGTGGAATATGTTTATGAACCCGGTCAATTTGCCATTCGTGGGGGAATTGTAGATATATTTTCCTTTGCGAACGATTTGCCGTTTCGAATTGAGTTTTTTGGTGATGAAGTGGAAACGATTCGAGTTTTCGATCCTGTTGATCAACTTTCAGTTAAAACTCATAATCACTTTAATATTGTCCCAAATATCCAAGATGAATTTTTAACCAGCGAAGGAACGGGAAGTTTACTTTCATTTCTCGGAAAATCGACTAATGTCTGGATTTCTAGCTACGAGCACACGGAAACCATTTTAAACAAAGCCTTCGAAAAAGCAGAAGAAACTTTCAAAGGTTTCGGAGAAGATACGCGCAGAACGAAACCAGAAATACTTTTCTATTCTGGACAAGAATTAGAGAAAGAAATCGCTGCTTTTTCAATCCTCGAATGGGGACCTGATTATCATTTCAAAGCCGAAAAAAGCTTTCAATTTAATTTTCAACCGCAACCTAGTTTTAACAAACGATTTGAATTGCTCCGTGATAATTTAATGCAAAAATCGGCAGAACGTTTCGAAAATATTATTTTCTCCAATCAACCCAAACAGATTGAAAGACTTATTCAAATTTTGGAAGATATAGGTGGCGAAGTAGAGTTTGCTCCAGTTCCTATTGCATTGCATGAAGGATTTATTTCGCCTGATTTGAAATTAACCTGTTACACCGATCACCAAATTTTTGAACGTTACCATCGTTTTCAATTGAAAGAGGGTTTCCGCCAAAACAAACAAGCCTTAATGTTGAAAGACATTTATAACTTGCAGAAAGGCGATTATATCACGCATATTGATCACGGAGTTGGGCAATTTTCTGGACTACAAACAATAGACGTCAACGGAAAGCCACAAGAAGCTATTCGGCTAATTTACAAAGACGGCGATGTCCTTTACGTGGGGATTCACTCTTTGCACCGCATTTCTAAATTTTCAGGAAAAGACGGGATTGCACCGAAAATGAACAAACTCGGAACGCAAACTTGGAATACTTTAAAGAACAAGACCAAAAAGAAGATAAAAGAGTTAGCTTTTGATTTAATTCAACTCTATGCAAAACGAAAAGCACAAGAAGGTTTTGCTTTCTCTCCCGATTCCTATTTACAAAATGAGTTGGAAGTTTCGTTCATGTATGAAGACACGCCAGATCAATTTAAAGCAACGCAAGCTGTAAAAGAAGACATGGAGTCCAAAATGCCAATGGACCGCTTGATTTGCGGAGATGTTGGGTTTGGGAAAACAGAAATCGCAATTCGAGCTGCATTTAAAGCTGTAGCCGACAGCAAACAAGTTGCAATTTTAGTCCCTACCACTATTCTTTCCATGCAACATTATCGCAGTTTTAAAGAAAGATTAGCGGATTTTCCGTGTAATGTTGATTATATCAACCGATTTAAGTCGGCAAAAAAAATTACTGAAACACTCCTAAAATTAAAAGAAGGAAAAATTGATATTTTAATCGGAACGCATGCTTTGGTAGGAAATCGTGTCAAATTCAAAGATTTGGGCTTAATGATTATCGATGAAGAACAAAAATTCGGTGTTTCGGTAAAAGACAAATTGAAAACGCTCCGTGCGACTGTTGATACATTAACTTTAACGGCTACTCCGATTCCGAGAACTTTGCAATTCTCTTTGATGGGCGCTAGAGATTTGAGTATTATCAATACGCCTCCTCCAAATCGTCAACCGGTTTTAACGGAGATTATTTCATTTAACGAAGAAGTAATTCGAGACGCCATTGCTTACGAAACAAGTCGCGGTGGACAAGTATTCTTCGTTCACAACCGCTTAGAGAATATTAAAGAAGTCGCCGGGATGATTTCTCGCTTATGTCCTGGAATTCGCGTTGGAATTGGTCATGGACAAATGGACGGTGAAAAGTTAGAAAAAATCATGTTCGACTTCATCAATCACGAATACGATGTGTTGATTGCAACGACAATTATCGAAAGTGGAATTGATATTTCAAACGCCAATACCATTATCATCAACAATGCGCAGAATTTTGGTTTGAGCGATTTACACCAGTTGCGCGGACGTGTTGGTCGTTCCAATAAAAAGGCTTTTTGTTATCTGATTGCTCCAAAATTTAGTGTTTTGACTTCCGAAGCGCGAAAACGTTTGGAAGCTTTGGTTCAATTCTCGGATCTTGGCGCAGGATTCAATATTGCCATGAAAGATTTAGACATTCGCGGCGCTGGAAACATGCTTGGCGGCGAACAAAGTGGTTTCATTTCAGAGATTGGATTTGAGATGTATCAAAAGATTTTGAACGAAGCTGTTGATGAATTAAAAGAAGCTGAATTCAAAGATTTGTTTGCCCAAAAAGGCGATGGTCCAGCAACTTTTGTCCGAGATTGTATTCTAGAAACGGATTTAGAAGTCCGTATTCCAGATGATTATGTGAATGATGTAAACGAACGTTTGGCTTTGTATCAAGCGATGGATAATCTGAAAACCGAAGCGGAATTAGTGAAATTCTCTGAAGAACTGAAAGATCGTTTTGGGCCATTGCCGCATGAAGTGAAAGAGTTAGTTCAATCCTTCCAATTGCGCTGGTTGGCGCAAGATTTAGGTGTAGAGAAATTAGTAATAAAAGGAGGCAAAATGGTTGGCTTTATGATTGCCGATCCACAATCGAAATTCTATGAGTCGGCAATTTTTCAAGTCTTATTAAAACGTATTCAAACTGGTCAGTTAGTATGTTCTCTCGCTGAGAAAAACGACCGTTTGCGCATGGTTTTTAATAATGTAAGAGATTTGCAAAAGGCTTATGATTTGTTTTCTTCGGTGAAGAAAGTTGACAAGGCGCCATGAAACTTTTTTAAGTCGAAAAAAGAAATGTGTGAATATTAAGTATAACAACTTTCTGCACAAAAAACTGTTATAGACCAGTTCATTTTTGATTATTAAGCTTTTGTTTCAGCTCATTAATCTCATTTTTCAATTCCATGAAAAACTCATGTAAACCATTGTCGGCAATAATTTGTTGATTTTGAACTACCCCGTTGGCTGTCGCTGATTTATTATTGTATTGATTAAAAACTTGATTTGAGTCAAAATTCAATATTTGTGGAATGGTCGTTTCTAAAATTTCTGCAATTTGATTTAGTCGTTTTAGTCCAATATCAGTAGAATCTCGTTCAATTTTTCCATAACCTGCAAGGCTCATGTTTAGCCTATCTGCCATGTGTTGTTGCGTGTAATTTCTCAATTCTCGCAATTGTTTAATTTTTAAACCTACACTCATAGTAAATAAATATCTCTTGTTAGTAAACAAATATAAACTTAAAACTGATGAATAAGGCTAAATCTATTTATAATTTTCTAACAACTTTAAAACTATGAGATATGAAAAAGTCAAAAATTCTATTTTTTACCATTTGTTTAATCAGTTTAAACAATATTTTTTACAGTCAACAGACTCCTGTTTATGGGTGCGCCACTGAGGCTATTTTAAATCAATCTGTTTATGGGGATCTGCCAAGATTTTCAAGTCCCTTGCCAAATACAAGTAATTGTAATAAAACGTCAACATCCTATAACGACTATTTTAAACGACCTGATAACTTCATGTTTCAAAATTTTTACAGGCCAGGTGTATCGCCATCGGCATATTACCCTAATCGCGTTGAGCCAAAGAAAACTGTTGTCATTAACTTAGTGTTTTTTGGAGAAGATAATGGTTCTGGATACCCATTGCAACCTACCCCAAGTCCCGATGTGTCTCCAGGTTCGGATATTTATCTTTGGCTAAATGAACATAATGATTATACACAACCTTCAAATGTGGCAGTTTGTCATCCGCTATCAATTACTAAAACTGGTATAGAAATTAAAGTTAATAAGGTATATTTTTATAATAGTTCCGCTCAACTTCATGCAACGCAAAATGGTTCAAGCGGAAACCATATTGTGAATTCTCAAAATGCAATGACATATCATCTTTCTCACAATCCAGATGCAGCGAATCAAATAAATTGCATATTCGTTCAGTATTGTGGATATCCACTTGCATTGGGTTTTGCTGATGTATTCACTTATCAAGGGGTAAGCATACCTTTTACTTATAGTGGTTCGAATTATTTCAATAACAATTATGGACAAAGTTGGGCGGCGGGATATAGTATTTTGGCGCAACACCTGCCTCATGAAATAGGACATCACCTTGATATGAGGCATCCCTATGATTCGGGTGAAACAAATATCACAAATTATGATCGTTTAATTGATTTATTTCCTTGCACGGGAGTCTTAGATACTGCCAATAATAACTTTATGGCAGGTAAGGGCGGCAATCATGTTTCCCCTATTCAATCTGGAAGAATGCATAGGGCATTATCCACTGATATTAGTATTTGGGGTAATTCTCGCCATTACGCCTACGGTTATTCAGAAATTCCATATACTCTCGAAACGAATGAGACATGGGATTTTACTTATAAATCTTATCAAGATATTGTAATACCAAGTGGTAAAACCCTTACTATTACCTGCAAACTCGAAATGGTACCAAACTCGAAAATATTGGTTGAGCCAGGTGGGCAATTAATTGTGGACGGAGGCTTAATAACTGCCGCTAAATGCGGCGGTAAAGATTATGAAGGTTATTGGCAGGGTATAGAAGTGCAAGGAGATCATAGCAAGCCACAAATCGAACAATACCAAGGTAAAGTTGTGCTAAAAAATGGTGCAATCGTAGAATTTGCTCGTGAGGCAGTTATGCCATGGAAACATTACGACTGGACCAAAACGGGCGGTATTATTCAGGCCACAAACGCTACTTTTCGAAATAACAAAAGATCTATTCAATATATGGGATATCAGAATTTCATGAGCTCAAATGCCGTAAATGAATCTCCGAACCGTGGAAAATTTGTTGAATGTAAATTTATATGGGACGATGATGCTTTTGAAGGAGGCTTTCAGCCCGCAATAACACTAAATGGTGTTAAAGGAGTTCAAATAACTGGATGTGTTTTTCAAGACAAACGAACAAATATTGGAATAACTGAACGAGCAGTTGGCATTTATTCCATAGACGCGGGTTACGCTGTAAAAGGTAAGTTCACAGGAAATATTAATAGCCCTGTACAAGCCTACTATTCAACCACGAATTATATTGTTGGAGAATTTATAGATATGTATAAAGGCATAGAAATAACAGGTAGTGGGACTCTTTATTCTAATATAATTGATCATGTTAAGTTTACAAATTGCAACTATGGTATTTACGTCCATGGTACTGACAACCCAACCATTACTAGAAACGAATTCAACTACAAAAGCCCCCTTCCTGCAGGTTTAACCGCACCAACTTCGGTTAAAGTTGAAAACACAACAGGTTTCAAAATTGAAGGAAATCACTTTTACAATGATTTAGGTACTAGCTTGGCCGTTTATGGTTCGGTGGTCAATTCTGCTGGAGAAGCAGAAAATACCGTTTATAAAAATAAATACGATAAAAACTTTTTAGCAAACCAAGCCGTTTTGTACAATAGAAGTAATCAACCAAATCAAACACGAGGGCTGCAGTATTTATGCAATAACAACGTGCAAAATAGACACGATATGAATATTCAAACCTATTCGGACTTCAATGCGGGTGTGCGATCGTTGCAAGGTGAACCTGCTTATGCGAGTCAAAATCTGTTGTCGGTATCTCCAATTCGCCATATCGTTACTACCGACAATGTTCACCCAATGAAATATTATTGGAAAGGAGCGAATAACCAACCTACACTCATTACGCAAACGCCTATTGGAGGCAGTAACGCAATAAGTGTTATCCCATCATTAGAGCTTAGAGAATGTAAATCGAACTTCACAAATGGTGGTGTAATTCTCCATGATGACAAAGTATTAGAGTTAGCTGAGAAAACAAGTATGAAGGCAACTCGCGACAATTTAGTAGCTTCAAAAAACACCCTTGAAAACGATTATTTTGCCGATTTAGCAAATGGGGATGCCAGCTCACTCTATAGCCTAATAGCAACGATCAATCTTTCGAATGCGAGCGATGTCAAAAACACACTATTGGCAAATTCTCCTTATTTAAGCCATAATTTGTTGACGAATTTAGGAGAAGTAAGTACTACACTATTTCCAAAAAATTGGTATTTAGATGTGATAAAAGCAAATATTGAAGTTTTTGAAGTACCAGAATTTCGACTGTATCTCATGACGAAAAACGAACCACTGGTTGGAGACGAAATGCTTATTTTGGCGGAGGCATATAGAAACAACCCAACGGCTCGCTCTACGGACCAAAACAATATTGCGGAATTGTCAGAAAAAATAGCAACAATAGACAACTGGCTGCTGATTGATGAGTTGAACAATGAGCCAACAGATATAGCTTCTGAAATTCCTAACCTCCTTGAAGAAAGAGCAGATGTGGCGTCCAATAGTCAAAAATTGGGGTACTATTTTGGTTTGAAAGATTGGGCGAATTTTAATAATGAGTTGATTGCTTGCCAAAATCAAATATCCACTATGGAGGATGGTCGTTTGAAGCAGGAAATAAGCGATGTGATGGACATATTGTCCTACCTTAAAGACCAACAAAATAATTTTGGTTCATACGATTTACCTTTAAGCGAATCTCAAATCAGTCAATTACTTTCGTATCGTAACGAATTGTCAGGTAAAGCTCAACAGTACGCTAGCAATGTGCTTTGTTTTTACGCCAGTATTTGCGAAGAGGACTACCGAGATGAAATGGAAGCAACAGGTGCTAAACAACAAATTATTCAATTTGAACCTACCGCTTCCCAATCAGTTTCATTAAAACTATATCCCAATCCTAACAATGGAGTCTTCACCATCCAAAACGAAGCTTCCGGAATTCTAAATGTTGAAATATTAAATATGCAAGGCCAACGATTTGAATTTAGCATTGTATCAAGAACTGAAAACACAATTGAAATTGATCTTGGCGAAATCAAAGACGGTGTTTACATCCTGCAAGTGGTTGATAAGAATGATAAAATTCACGTTAATCGTTTCGTTAAAAATTAGAATATTCCATAAAATTCACCGTAATTTGTTAGCCATGGCTAACAAATTACGGTATTTTGAAAAATGACTCTAAAGCAATTTACATTTCTTCTCTTTTTTTTCGCTCCTTTTTTCACAAAGGCACAAAACCATACGTTCCACAAAGTGCTCAATTTGCCCAACCAGTTTGTAGAACGTCCCAACAACATAAATTTTCTCAACAATACCTACTATATTACAGGACACACCCAACAAAATAGCGAAACCAATTTACTTTTTTTGACTTTAGATACCTTGGGTAATGTTCTAAACACTATTTATCATATTGATACACCTTATGTAGAAGCAGCAGGTTTCAGCCAAAGCAAATTGGATACAAATATAAACGGCAATTTTTTCATTCATTACACCAAATGGTCTAATTCTGAATATGCTCTCAGACACGAAAGGGTTGAATTGGATACAACAGGGCAGATCATTTTTAAAAAAACATTAGATACGCTTGATTCGGACTTAATGAGTTTTAGAGCTTATAGCCGAATAGCAATCGACAACCCCAACCAAGTGTATTACACATTGGATAATATTTTGCCTTGTGACACGTGCCAAGATAATGCAGAACGCATAATTCTGGCTAAATTTTCACAAACCAACAACGAGTTATTGTGGATGAAAAAATGGTTACGGGATACTACAAATAGTATTTACAAATTCAGCAAAGACTTATTGCTTTGTGAAAATGGAGATATATTAATCGTTTATGATACACAACGTTATGGTTTTTTCTATTCTATTAATTACCAACATAGCAAGATAAATTTTGAAAGGTATTCTCCATCTGGAGCTCTTGTGAGTCAGAAAACTATTCAACCACATTCCTACAGTTGGTCTTCATATGGAGGCACTTTTGTAGAGAATGAAAAAGGGATGGTTGTATGCTATACAAATTCAACTGCAATTTATCCAGATACAGGTCCAGATTACTGGGAATTGAAACCAACGGTTGCAAAGCTAGACAGCAACTTTAATGTCGTTTGGCAAAAAAATTTAGGAGGAATTGATTACAACCCAGGAAATTTATTTCCAGATAGACTGATCAGTAATTTTGAGGTTGTAGGTGACACCTCAACCGTAGGCGCTCACTTTTTTGTGGACACACTTTTTAATGGTTTTTTACGAATAGAAAAACGGAAAATAGCCAATGGAGAATTGGATTGGGAAAGAAAATATCGCTATACCGCCCCTGGCGTTGTGGATAGTATGGTGCTTTTTGATATTGGCGATGTGGAAAAAACACCCGATGGTGGTTTTGTGATCATTGGTCAAGCCGAATTTTATGATTCATTCAATGTTTCTCCGCAATACCTCTATGGTTATGTTATGAAAACCAACTGCCTAGGTTTTCTAGGCGATCCAGAAGCCGGTTTTTCTTCTAATAACAACAATACAAATGGTGTAAATTTTACCAATACAAGTCTGATGGGTGGTAGTTTTCTGTGGGATTTTGGTGACGGAACAATCCTTTTGACTGGTGAAAATGTGGGCTTCGACTCCGCTCAGCCTACAATCTTTCACCAATACAGTGATACTGGAAGTTATGAAGTAAGTTTAATCGCCTACGGGTGCAATGGCGCAAACGATACCATTCGCACAACAATACATGTTGCTCCGCCGACAGATAGCAGTGTTGTCAACCCAAACATTGTCAACTATGTGGCATTGGGCCCAAATCCTGTAAAAAGCGATGAAAGTATTTCAGTTTTTGTTGGCAATTTGCCCAGTGAGAATTGCTCTCTAAATTTTTATGATTACGAAGGTAAATTGGTTTTACAACAGAAGTTGCCAAATAGCAAAAGCACATATATCATTCCTTTGTCTTTTGCTGCTGGAACGTATCAAGCTGTCTTGAAAAATGGCGGAGATACACTAGAAATAGAGAAGGTTGTCGTTTTATAGGTGAAAAGTCATCATAACGCAAATCCTATCCACTTTTAAACTTTATTTCTCGATTAATTCGCTCACAACAGCTTCGCCAAATCGCTCGTAATTCACCAACCATGCCGCTGCATTTTTTACGTATCGACCTGTTCCAGCGCTGTCCCAACTGTGGCATAATCTTGTAAAACCGCCGTCGATGATTAGTCGTTGACCTTGATTTTCATAAATTGCGGTTACCACATTTCCATCGCTACTCCAAATTAAAGGTTGCACTACTTGCTTTGGGTCATTTATTTTGGCAATCGTAATGCCTTCGTAGACAAACTCCAATCCTGTTGTAATTAAATGGTCTGGGCGCATTCCAGAGGTATTGGCTTCTGTTTTAAAACCAACATTTTTTGTGCCCATGTAATTTCCATTCATCGAAATACCGATTAATTTTTCGGCCAAAAAGTTTGCATCTGCATAATAAGGATCGTTGTCGCCCCAAAGATAAACTCCTTTTCCGCTGTGGAAAAAACGTTGGATAATTTCGGCATGTTCATCGTTTAACAATTGAGAAGTGGACGAAATAACCCACAATTGACAAGCTTTTGACAAGGCTTCTTCCAATTGCTCTGGCGTTGGTGCTGCATGAATGAACTGATAAACCCCAAATCCTTTCTCTTTTAAGGCTACTTTTGCTAAATCAAAATTATAGCCTGCATCTCGACAAAATTGAAGAACAACTATCGTCTGACCTTCAAAAGCACCATCAACTGCCAAATCGTATTGGTTGCCTGAAGCATTCCCAAAACCGTCGGTATTCTTTACTTTTTCTTGGACAACGACCTTTTTCATTTCGCCAGTTGCTTCGTCGTGCATTTCAACTGTTCTACTTTCCATAACCTCACTTTTCCCAGCGCAGGTATTGTATTGAGCATGTCCGAAAAGAGATGTTGCCAACAATGCCAATGTAAATAAAATTGATTTTTTCATAATTTTACGTTTTTCGAATCTGTACAAGAAGTTTTAAAATCGGTTCAAAAATGAATTCTATTTCGACTACAAAATTTGCGAATTGGCCAATTGCCCAACAAG
>JBDNIA010000093.1:0-1950 GCA_041688525.1 Crocinitomicaceae bacterium
ATCAAGAAGAAATATTTTTTTGTCGACTGCGGGTGTTAGCATTTTCTTTTAATTGTTAATTGGAACTAGACAATTGGCTATTAAAAAGACACCAATTATCCTTCAATTATATTGGATTTTTAAAAGTAGTGATTTTTGAGCGGATGGGAGTGTGGTTGGTTTTGATTTCGCTTTAAAGAAGTGTTTTAATTTGACTCATTTTTATGTTGTTGTTTTTCCTTCATTTTGTTTTTTTCTATTGATAGCGTCTTTTTAGCCTGACGTTTTGCAGCTAAAAGAAGTTGGCGATTTTCACCACAAATATTCAAACGAAGCACAAATTTTTGTTCAACCACAAAACTGTCATACGAAGCACTGAACCGACTTTTTTAGGTGCTGTTGTTGTATATTGTTGTAGAAGTAAAATCCTTTTTTCTCGGGTAATAGGAGACAAAAAAACCTGATTGCCAAGAGCCAATCAGGTTTTGTATAAAGTGTTATTCAGGTTTACTTCTTAACGATTTTCAGATCGTTTGAAGTAGTACCATTGTTAGACAATTCAAGAACATACGTTCCATTTGCCCATTTTCCTGCATCAATTGAAATAGTCTTCGCACCTTCAAGCTCACCCAGTTCAACTGACTCGATAACCTGACCTGCTAAGTTCATCACGCGCACAGTTGTCTTACCAACAATTGCCTGATTGAAGCTGATGTTGAATACATCAGAAGACGGATTTGGTGAAATTGATACTACACTTAAACTTAGTTCACTAGTAGGCAAAGATAGTACGATACTTGATAAAGGAAATCTAAATACGCCTCGACTATGAGTCCCAGCAATAATGTAATTATTATTGATTTCTAAGTCAAACACATTTAAATCTAATAAACCTTGATTTATTTGTGTCCAATTATCTCCATTATCTATAGAATAAAAGACTCCATCAGTAAATGAACCAGCTACTATTAAATTATTATTACTAGCAAAACCTCTGTAAGAACTTGAAGCGATGCCACTGGTTAATAAAGTCCAAGTAGCTCCATAATCTAAAGATCTATAAACTCCTGTTCCATTTTGTCCTCCTGCGAAAACAGTATTTCCTTCTGCTTGTATTGCTCTGAAATTTACAGATGTGATGCCAGCACTTACAGCAGTCCAGTTCTGCCCATCATCAATACTTTTAAAGATGCCGCTACCTTGCGTTCCTACAAACAGCATAGAATCTTGCATAGAGCAAATACTTCTAGAATCAATACCGACCATACCTGCAGCCGTCCAATTATCTCCATTGGCAGTAGATTTAAAAACTCCTGATAATGTAGAAAGAAATATTTTGTTCTCTGTTGAAATGATTCCATGACCTAATAACTGAGTCAATCCATTACTTTTTGAAATCCAGTTTTGTCCACTATCAGAACTTCTAAAAACTCCTTGAGATGTGCAAGTATAGATATAAGTTCCATCAGAAGTTATCCCTCTTGTTGGCCCTACGGCATCATTTCCTGAGTTAGAAAAGGTATATGTTGCGGATTCATCTAAAGAACGATAAATTCCTGAAGCGCCACCAAAAAAGCCGAAATTACCTGCAACATGTACAGCTTGAACATCTAAATTTTCTGAACCAATACACTGTTGCCATTGAGCAAAAGAGGAATAGCTAATACTGAACACTAAGACAATTCCAATTAAATTCTTTTTCATCTGTTTTATTTTAAATGTTTAATTTACCTCAAATTTACACGAACGTTTCAGGGTATTAAAATTTAATCGGTGAAGATGAAAAATGTATCGGAGTTTACTGGTTTTTTAAAGAATAAAAATCATCTATCCTTTTCTTGTAGCTAGATCCAATAGGTATAGTTGTCTTTTTTAAAATGAGTGTTTTTCCTCTTTTAGAGGATATTTTTGAAACGGAAACTGCATAGGATCTATGCACTCTCAAAAACGCTTCCTTTGGTAATTTTTCTA
>JBDNIA010000094.1:0-2385 GCA_041688525.1 Crocinitomicaceae bacterium
TGCCTTCTTCTTGCCATAGCAACTATTAAAGTGTTTAGAGCAACATACCTTTCCTTTTCTAAAACGATATTTTGCAGGTTGACCGCATCCGTATTCACAAAGTTCAGTTGTTTGTATTTCTTCAGCAAATGGTTTATTAAAGTTCATAGTTGAAATCTCCTTACAACTATTTATCAATTATGGGTAGAAATATTCTCTACCCATAGTTCTTTCATAGCTTTGCCTTTTTAATAATATCATTTACTCGATTGTCAATAATGCTTAATTCATGCAGTCTATCTGCACAACTTCTAATATCAACTGCTAGTATATTTCCAGTAGTTTCAGTTTCGACTAATTCGGCGATCTCGTGCAGTGCAACCACTGCATCGACTAGTTTTAAATTTCGTGTCATACTACTTCTTCTATTACGCCTAATACTTCTGCAGCAATAAACAATGCACCTGCTAGCATTAAGTTACCACTAATTAGTGCGTAGCCTGCTATAATACGGATTCCGCTTTTGGCAAGGCTGACATAAAAATGTCCCTTGCTGGTATCTTTAGGTTGTATTTCCATTATTGTTTACTCGCAAACGGTGCAAGTGCTGGAGCAGTCCATCCTAGTGGCTTAAGCACTTTACCATCTTCTCGTTTGCGTACCTTGCCATCTTTACCGATCTTGGCAAAGTTAGTACTCATAACTTCTTTCCACGCGCCTTCTGCATCAAATCCCGCACTGTGAATAGCACCAATAGTAACAACTAAAATGTCAATGAGTGCATCTAATTGTTCAACAGTATCATCTGCAGAAATTGCCTCAGCTAATTCTTTTACTTCTTCTTTAATAAGATTCAAATACAGAGTATATTGGTTTGAGTTTGTTTTATTGACTGTTTGATCGCAGGCCGTCATAAACTTCGCTTGATCGCGAAATGGATTAGTCATTTGTATCTCCTTAAGACTTTAATATCTTAAGTATACGTTTTTGTTCTTGTTCTGTCAACCACTGTTGCTCCAATTCTCCAAAATTCGGAGCTTCGGCAACTGCATCGATGATAATCTGTTTAAGTTGGTACAGATCTTTTTTGCACTCAAATGATGTAAATCCATCATTGAGCATACTAGAACACTCCCTGGCTAGGGAGTGTATTTGACGTGAGATGTCAGAAACATCCCAACTCTTCTTAAAGCCCATTAACGGGCTCCGAAGTCCTCAGGGCGAATATTCATACTGTCGCCATTTGAGAATTCAGTACCAATGTAGGCACCTTCTGGTCTCTCATTACTAACCATAATGATCGCAGAAACTTCGACCTTTTGAAATTCTTTTTCGCCGTCACCGTCGTCAATTTTAATCTTGCGTGTCCATCGGCCGTGTTCAATAAGAATCCATTGACCAACGGCAACCTCAATGTCAACCCCAGATCCTACTTTATATATCTGTGCCCATCGTGGTTTAACTCCGTGTGCTTTGCCGTCATCGCTTTGAATAACAATGCCACCAGCAGTTTTCATCTCGCCCATATCCATGTTGATAACCAAAATATCTTTGGATAGCGGCTGTACTTTAATTTTTCGTGCTTCGAATGATGTTGCCATGATATACCTTATTTTTTATTAGCCCGTGTTCCCACTTCTTCACGAAGCGCATTGGGATTTGCAGCATAGAATTCTTGTAAGACCTGTTCTCTAGTCTTGACAATTTTTCCGCCTTCACCCAATTGGTCCCCGCGAGCATTTACCTTCATGTTTCCTACTGCGGGAGTTTTCTCAAAGCGCATACTCATTCTTTCTAAGTCTACTTCTTTGCCTCGCATACTCATATGTGTCTTACCCATTTTATATCTCCTTAAAGAATTCTTCTATTGGCAGCTTGTATTTAACGCTGTCTATACGGTGTACCCCTATCAAATAGAGTACATAACTTGCAACTGAACTACCACGGCCTACACCCCACACTACGTTGTTTTCTCTCAGTGTATCTACTAGGTATTTCATAACTTGCAGTATGTCATACATACCATGTTTAATATATAGCTCTAATTCTTGACTGACTCGATCTTTCTGTTCATCAGTATTGCACATTTCGTACAGTATTTCTGTAAGATTAGGACAATGATCATTAGGGATAAACCAATGCTTTGAATTTATTTCTGTTGGGGGGATTGGATAGTTCAGCCGCTCTAACTGCAAGCGACTAATGTATTGGCTTAAATCGTCAGCAGTTTGACAATGATCCAAAATATCTGGACCATGCCTCATTACACCTTCAATTAGCTGTTCTATTGTATTAGTCGACATTAATCAATTGACTCATATCCCCATCAGCCTGTTTCAATTTTTGAGTGTGTCTCATAGTGAGCTCCTCTTTATATATTGTAATGAAAGTTGATAGTTGTGTCAA
>JBDNIA010000095.1:0-3079 GCA_041688525.1 Crocinitomicaceae bacterium
ATAGCGTGGTTGAAGACAAAATCGAAGGAATTAAACACAGCTATTTTCACTTCACTTATTATCGAAGACAGTGGTAGAGTTTTTAATCGCGGTGTTTTTGTAAAACCGAATGGAGAAATTACATGTTACGATAAAATGAAAAGTTTTGGCTTAGCCGAAGAAGATCTATACTTCCATGCTGGAGATAAGCGAGTTATTGTGGCTTATTTAGGCTGGAACATCCAATTGCAAATATGTTATGATTTGCGTTTCCCAGAAATTTTACGAAACGATTGGGATTCCACCAACCAAAAAGCGGCCTATGACGTTTTACTGTTTGTCGCCAATTGGCCTGCGAAAAGAAAAGAACATTGGAAAACCTTGATTCGAGCCAGAGCAATAGAAAACCAATGTTACGTAGTTGCCGTGAACCGAATTGGAAACGACAAAATGGATTTGAGCTATGATGGAGATTCTGCGGTAATTGATGCAAGCGGAGATTCACTGTTAGACATGTATAAAAATGATGCACTTAACAACGCTAAACTATCTATGAACCAACTGCTTGAAAACAGAGCGCGATTGCCTTTTTTAAAAGATCAATTGCCAAAATAATTTAAAAAAGTACAATTTCACTATTAACTTTAATATATTTACAATCTAAAATTCAAACAATATTATGAAAAAAATCTATTTCCTAACAACAATATTGGCTTTGGGGTCAACAGCGTTTGGACAGAAAAAACAAATTGCACCTTTAGTCAATGCGGCTGAAAGTCCTTCGGCTTTAACAGATAAAATTTCCAATATTCAACAATACAATTTTGGAAAAGCTCCTGGTGATGTGATTTTCTCAGAGAGCTTCAACGGAAGTATGGGTGGTTTTACAGTAGCAACTGGAACTATGGATACAATTTGGAAATTTGACACAGATGGTCCTGACGGCCAGTATTCGAGCACAACAAATAATGATATCATTACATCTACTACTGCTGGAAATGGATTTTTGATTTTTGATGCCGATTTTTCTAATCCTGGCGCATCATCTGGCTTTATAGCTAGAATTGGCAATTTAACTTCCCCTGCGGTTAACATGACTGGTAAAAATAACGCCGTTATAACATTTGAAAGTCGCTACAGAACCTGTTGTGCAAATGCTTTCTTCTTGAAATTACAAGTTAGTACGGATGACTTTGCCACAAGCCAAACATATAATGTTCACTTGGCTGATAATGGAGTCAACTTTTTATCCCCTACCCACCTTAAAAAAGTAAACGTTTCTGACTTCTTGTCCACAGCGACAAACAAAAGCAACTTCAAATTCCGTTTCTTATTTGATGGAGCAGAAGGCGGAAGTACAACACACTATTTCTGGCAAGTAGATGATGTGAAAGTTTATGATAACTGGACAGACGATAACACAATTATCAAAAAGTTCATGCAGGCTGGTACATTCGGAATTCCATATTACAACATGACAGTGAATCAAATTTCGCCGATTGTTTTTGGAGCTAGTGTCCAAAATGACGGGATTTCCACTGCTGCAGGTACAATATTAACAACATCAATTACAAATGGAGCTACTGCTTCAACAGTGTCTACACCGATTTCTTTACCAGCGAGTACATTGGACACATTGCTCACTGCGGCTTGGACACCAACTGCAACTTCCCCTGTTGTTTATAACTTCATGCACACCATTACAGCAACTGCTACGGACCAAAATCCTGGTGATAATGTGTTGGCTGACAGTATGAACATTACAAACTCTGTTTACTCTGTCGACAACGGAACATTGGGTTCTTCGTTTACAAACATTTCTGGTCAAGTTGGAAATCCAATTGCATGCGGAAACATAATGGAAATAATCAACGATGATTGGATTACAGGAGTAAGTATTTCTTTAAACAGTACGGCGGCAAACGTAGGTCAAATAATTAAAGGTGAAATCTGGAAGTTTGATGCAAACTCAGCTGATTACTTCTATTTTGCTGAAACCGAAGAAGTAACTATTACAGCTGGTAATAACAATACAACACTCACAATAAACATGTTGGGGGGTCCGTTGCAAATTTTTGCAAATGATGATTTACTAGTAATGCAATCTAATCCAGGAAGTTTCAATGGAACGACACCAGTAAATGTATCAGTTAGATCATCTCAATCTGTTGAATCAGGAATTGTACAAGGAGTCTCTGCTGGAGCAACTTTCTCTTTGGCAAGCCCAAGAGCTTTGCGTGTTCGTTTGAACTTGAATCCATCTTTATCTGTGGATGAAAAATCAGAAGCGATTTCAATTTCAAACTTGTCTCCAAACCCGACAAACGAAACAGCTACTTTGAATTTCACAACTCGTATCGAACAAAATGTTTCAATTCAAGTTGTTGATTTGACAGGCAAAGTAATGTTAACAAAAGCAATGGGTAGCCTTATTGCTGGTGGTCACACAGTACAAATTGATTCTAAAGATTATAACGCTGGTATATACTTTGTAAATGTAGTATCGAACGATGGAGTTGCAACTAAAAAAATGATCAAGAAATAAAATTCTTTTTCAGAATGAATTGAAAAGGTCGGCTCAGTGAGCCGGCCTTTTTTTATGGTGTTAGTTTGGCTAAAGCCAATTATAATTTATCTTTTTTATTTGGAATGGGTTTCAACACATTCCAATTGAGAGTTTGATAAAATCATTCAGATGAAATTGTCAGTTCTAAAGGGTTAGTATGCTATCATTTGGAGAGGGTTTTAACCCTCTTCTGAAATGATACAAACCCAATTCATGGCTTTAGCCAAAATAGCAGGAGTTCATTCACAAAACAATTTAATTGGAATGGGTTTTAACCCATTCCAATTGATTAATGGATGTATTAGAAATTTCATTTCATGGGATGTTTTGATGCCCTTTCCAATTGATGAGACAATTCAACAATATTTATTCCATGGAAAGGTTTGGATTCCGATTTCAATTCATTAAATTTAATTGAACCTATACCAAATAATCTCTACTATGCCATTTATAAAAGTTTATATCCATTTTGTTTGGAGTACCAAAAACAGATATCCATTTTTAAATTCGAAAGAAATTAGAGCCGCCGTTTGG
>JBDNIA010000096.1:0-2611 GCA_041688525.1 Crocinitomicaceae bacterium
TCAATGTGTGGTTATATATTCCAATTTTATGGAAATAAATGACAGCGTTTTTGGGAATTACAGTTCCAAAACAAACGCATCTTTTCTAAGACAAATAAGAAAAATCAATATTGAATTAGAAAACTTAACATTTGAATATAAGAACCTATCGATTAATGATTTAAGTTCCCTTCAAAATCAATATGGTCGTAATTTCACATTTTCCTCGTCTATTTATGCCAATACAGGAATAATTCATAGCACAGAAGTTTTACCCTTTATTGGTAAAAATTATGTTAACATGATAGAAGCGAGTCAAGGAAAAACTAAAAAGTGTTTAATTCTTGATTTAGACAATACATTGTGTGGAGGAGTTATTGGTGATGATGGAATGGAAGGTATCCAGATTGGAAACCTAGGAATTGGCGAAACGTTTTCTCGATTTCAAATGTGGATTAAGCAATTAAAAAAC
Source organism: Crocinitomicaceae bacterium (assembly GCA_041688525.1). Lineage (GTDB taxonomy): Bacteria > Bacteroidota > Bacteroidia > Flavobacteriales_D > Crocinitomicaceae > UBA2040. The sequence goes on from JBDNIA010000096.1 coordinate 452, forward strand.
AGAGGGATTATTCTTGCTGTTTGCAGTAAAAATGAAGAAAAAGCCGCTTTAGAACCCTTTAATATTCATCCAGATATGGTTTTGAGACTAGAGGATATTGCTGTTTTCGTTGCGAATTGGGACAATAAAGCCGACAATATTCGTCATATTCAATCCATTTTGAATATTGGGTTTGATTCCATGGTTTTCGTGGATGATAATCCCGTGGAGCGTCAAATTGTTCGGGACAACATACCAGAAGTTACAGTCCCCGAATTACCTGAAGATCCCGCTGAATACTTGAGTTTTTTACAAAATTTAAATCTATTCGAAACAGCGTCTTATTCACATGGAGATTCAGATAGAACGCGGCAATATCAGGAGGAATCATTAAGAGTTCATAAAAAGAAATCGTTTGTGAACGAGGATGATTTCTTAAAGAGTTTAAACATGAAAGCTATCGTTTCAAGTTTTCAGAAAAACGATATCCCTAGAATTGCGCAATTATCGCAACGATCTAATCAGTTTAATCTAAGAACTATTCGATTTTCAGAAGAAGATTTAACACAAATCGTGCGAGATGACCAGTTTAAAACCATCTCATTTAAATTATCTGATTCCTATGGTGACAATGGCTTAGTTTGTATTATTCTTCTTAAGAAAATAGAAAATGAAGCTTATTTGATTCATACCTGGTTAATGAGTTGTCGTGTATTAAAACGAGGACTAGAGCATCTTGTTTTAAATGAAATAGTTGAACAATGCAATACAGCTGGTGCGACAAAAATAATTGGTGAATATTTACCCACATCCAAAAATGAAATGGTTAAAAATCACTATCTAAATTTGGGTTTCAAAACTACAAACAATGACAAGCAATACGCATTGACAATTTCAGATTATACGAAGCAAATTTATTCCATTGAAAAATAATAATTTATGACGATTGAATTGAATTTAACTTTCCACCATACTGGCGTAGCAACAACGAATATGGAAGAGGCCATTCACAATTACAAACAACTTTTTGGTGAGGATTGCGCTTCTAGAATATTTAAAATTCATTCTCAAAAAGTGAATGTCTGTTTCATTAAGGTGGGAGAAAATTGTTTTTTAGAATTAGTGGAGCCTTCCGAGGAGGATTCCAGTATTTATCGCTTGTTGAAAAAAGGTCATTCGTATTACCATATTGGCTACTCAACTAAAAATATTGAATCGACTGTAGAACATATGGTTGCATTAAATTATAAGCCTTTTGACTTTTTTAATTCCGAAGCATTTAACAATAAACGTTGTATTTTCTTATTTTCGCCAGAAGGTCATTTATTAGAATTGATTGAAGAATAAAACTTGAAATTGTATGATAGTCGAAATAGTTGATAAAATCAATATAATAAACCCTTTACACGGTAAAAAACTTAAGAGATCCATAAAGAAACAGGACGAATATTTTTTTTCCGCTTCTTCGGAGTTTTTAAATCGATATTCAGTTTTACTTGAAAAAGAAAATAGAACTATCGACTATGCTATTGACTGTTATTTAAAAATGATCGCGGATTTCAATTTTGAGGCGATTGGATTTTTAGAAACAGGTAAATATAGCAGTTCGTCATTCGAAGAAGTAAACAAGAGAGTATATGCCGATCCTCAAATCATGGAATATTATATGCATGGATTATTACTTTCGCAATTCTTGTTTACGCATCACTACGATGTTCTCTTGTATTTCAACGAAATAATAAATAAAAATAAAACGACAATTTCCAACTATTTAGAAGTGGGAGGTGGGCATGGCTTGTACATTTCTGAAGCAATAACGAGAATAGGGAAAAGTACTAGTTTTGATATGGTAGACATCAGTCAAAGCTCTTTAGATATTGCGAAAAAAATGGTTGACAATGAAAACGTTAATTACATACTTTCTGATATTTTTGACTACAATCCATCAAAAAAATATGATTTCATTACTATGGGTGAAGTCTTGGAGCATGTGGAAGATCCGATTGCTTTGCTGAAAAAGTTAGGCGAGTTATTAAGTGACAATGGTAAATTATATATTACAACGCCAACAAATGCCCCAGCAATTGACCATATTTATCTATTTAAAAACGCAAAGGAAATCCGTCAACTAATCAACGACGGCGGATTTAATATCGAGAATGAATTCTGTGTGTTTTCTGA
>JBDNIA010000097.1:0-3327 GCA_041688525.1 Crocinitomicaceae bacterium
ACTACCAAAATACATTGTTGCAACATTACGAAAACCTTTTCAACCGTATTGATACGTATTTAGAGATCTATCGTTTGTCTGGAAATTTGGGGTTAGTTTATGGCTTAAATTAAGTTGATGTGTCTGCTGGCTGAACCGAGATAACTCGAATTTAAGAAGCTTTTTTGTATGTTTTTTTTTAATCCGTAACTTTGAAAATCCGATAGGAAGGTGAACTTTACATTTTTCGTAACGTGTTTTTACCGAATTAAATGAAGTAAACTAAAACTATTATCGATCTAGAAATTAGCATCTTCATATATTGGTCAGCTCACAAAAAAGTAACAAGTTTAGCACTAAAACATACTTTTAGCAGAATATTAGAACAAAAAAAGGGTCTACTTTTCAGAAGACCCTTTCAATAAAGAATACTTGTTAGTGTTGAACCACTATTTTCTCGATATGTGCATTTTGGTTTTCATCAAACATCATCAAATTGTAAACTCCGTTTGCATATTTTGAAGTTTCAATAGCAAGTTGGTTCACACCAGCATTGGATTGAATTGTTTTGGATAAAACTACATTTCCTGTCATATCAACCATCACTAAACTTACAGACGATGTTTTTTCCGTTGTAAAAGAAAGATTGAAATTAGTATTTGATGGATTTGGATAAACAATAACTTCTTTAACAGAAAGACCTAAATCTTCTAAGCCTAATGCACTATTTTTCGTCAAGCGACAAGCTTGGAAAACGGTTTTATCTGAACCTTGGACCCAAGCAACGACACTTGTATTTGAAAAATTCTCAACAGAGTGTTCTGTTGCTAAATTGATAATATTTGCAGTTTGACCATCAGAAGGCAACCGGTAGACGCCATTGAATGTATACGTGAACGAAAGACTGTCAAAAACACCAATTGTTCCTGCCGGTAAAGTTGTTCCATTTTCATCTGGCACCATTTTCTTAGCAACATCAATGAAGTCTGTTTCTCCGTTAGATTTAACGTTGTTAAACGTTTCGTTCTCAATAATTGCTATGTGTAATTTAGCTGCAGTTGCTGTAACCAGCGGTGCGAAAAGAACTTTCATACTGTACTGATTTGCGGCATTGTAACTAAATTGTCCATTCATTTTGTAGAAAGCTGGAGTAGATTTTGCTTCTGTAAACAAACCATAAGTATAAGAACTTGCATTGCCATCCCAACCACCATCAATCTCCATTCTTGGAATTGAATTTATTCCATATTGTCCAGTTCTTCTTGCAACAGTTTCTACAGTTGTGTATGGATCACCTGTTCCAGGGAAATTTTGTTGGTATTTTACAGCAACATAATCATCTCTAGAAATAGTATCCATAATACCCATGAAATTTACATTTCCTGGCGCACATGGCCCACATGTAGAACTCGTAAATACCTCAAGAAGAGGGACACGTTTAACAATTTCAGTCAATACACTCACTGATTTTATTAAATGATCATTTCCTGGTACAAGATCCACATTAGAACCATTCAATGCAGTTGCCCAAACATCAATAGTATGTGCACCTGAAGTTGCGTTCCATAGTGTTGGATGTGTAAAACTATAAGTACCAAAAGATGCAACGTTGATCCCCGTAATTGGAGCAGAAACAGTCGCTCCTCCATCAATTGAATAATTTAATATCAATGATGTAATTACTGTCGCTCCAAAATTGCGAATCGCTCCCTCTACAGCTGTATTCCCCGTAGGCAAATAAGCTGAAGTTGAAATAGAACTAACTGTTAAATCATATGCCGGTTGAACTCCTTGAATAAATTCGTAATATGTATTGTCATCTGGAGCAGCGCTAAAGCCAGCAATACTAACTGTGTTTGGAGCTCCAGCAACTGCATTCGCTGTCGTACCATTGATTTGAATACCCATGGAAACTTGATTTGTACCTGCAAAACCCCCTGTTCTTTGGTCTACAATGTAAATTTTGTTTGATGTTTCTTCAAGCACGATACTCCAGTAAGTATAATTTGTACCGTCAGATACAGTCAAACCATATCCATAAGATGCAAACTGAATCCATTGCTGACGATTTGGCGCCGTTCCGAATGTTTTCGTAATAATGGCGTCATTACCTCCGATACCTGCCAATCCCCAAATGGCAACGGATTTATCTGGAATTGCTGCACTTGGCATTGTTGCACGTGTGTAAGTTGGTGCAGCAACAGCAGTCGCAACGTCAAATGTTAAAATAGCAGAACTAGAAACTTTAAACTGAGTTTCGGTCGCTCCATTGTATGAAAATGGAAAAGCGATAGTTTGTGCATTAGACCAAGCCGGTGATGCATTCGAACCGCCCAAAATACTTGTCCATCCATTTGGTGAAGTAGCAGAGAAGGGATATTCGTTATCGGTATTTAAACCATTGGGGTTTACATTTGCATTTGGATAAGGAATGTGATAGTACTGAGCGGAAGAAATCGCTGAAATCAGTACTGAAGAAATTATAAGTACAATTTTTTTCATGGTTTATTATGTTAAATTTTTGTCGAAGTTAAAAGAAATTTTGGTAAAAAAATTCAAACAATTTTTTTTTAACATTTTCATCTCTATTCGTCTGATTTTAAGAGATAGAGATATCGGCTAATTCACCAAGCTATTCCTTTCATTTTATACAAAATACCTGCGCAAGCTTTCTCTTTTCTCTTTTAAACTTAGCATCACCTCTTTTTGACGGATCATGAGGAAAATGTATTTCCATTTGAAGCCAATATGTTTGAGGTAACGGTAAAAAAAATAGGCGAACAATCCACTTAAAGGCATTGCAACAAAGTAGATGAGCCATTTCCAAAAAGTAAGCGGGTAAAAGGTATTCATCAATTCAATGAATCCATAATAGAAAAGTGGATATAAAATCAAGCAGAGCATTACGGCCATAGGTGCGTAATATTCTATGTCTTTCGTGAGTTTGGGGATGATGATATCGGTTAATTTGAATTGCAGAATATTGTGGGTTATTCCAAATACAAATAATGGCAACCCGATGATTAAGAATATTCCAGAGAACAATACTTGTCGGAAAAACATGCGAGAACGGAAACGGCGATCTAGAAAATCGGTACGGATGTCCCATTTGTTGATTTCCCATTCTATCTTCTCAACAAGCAGTTGAATTTCTTCTAACTTCCAGGCCTCTGTTACTTTATAATCGTCCAGACCGTCACGTATTTTTTTCAAGAAAGTCATTTCTTCTTCAATATTCTCTAGTCCTTCTTTCGTGTAACGCGATTCAATAATTCGAGCTACTCTATCGACTAATTTTTCTTCGTTTTTATTGTCTGAATTAACCAATACTTGTTCCAAACGAATCCG
>JBDNIA010000098.1:0-1929 GCA_041688525.1 Crocinitomicaceae bacterium
GAGATGGCTTGATAAATTGGCCTCGGACTTGGACGATTTGGATATGAATCATAGCGAAGATCTGTCAAAACTTAATGTAAAGATATTTAGAGCAATGGCGCATAAGCTACGTGTACTATCGCCGGATTTTGACCGCCAGAAAAAATCGCTTGATTACACATGGATTGGCAACAAAAAGCAAATTATTGAATCAACTGGCGATGATTATGCTAAATTATTGAAGACCTATTCTCAAAATCCATCTTTGAGAAATGAAAAGCAGATTCATCAATTTCTGATAAAGTATAATCATCTCTTGAAGTCGGAAGACTTCCATAAGTCAATTTATGAGCAGCATTTTTATTACAATGCCCCTTATAAACGGAGATATGTTGAGGTCGATTTTTTGAATATTACCCATTCGTATTCATTACAATCCCATCCACACTTTGAAGTGAAATTGCCAAACCAAAGGTTTTTCTCAAAAACTGATGGTGAATTGTTGAGTGTGGCGAAACGGTACTTACAACAAATTGGCAACAAATATGGTCAGTACTTTTCAAGCCAAGATAATTTAGTAGAAATCACGAAGAGGCTTGCAAACCATCAGGTCACAATCGAGTCATTAAATTTTCAATATGCACTTTTAATGGGAAGGGATGAAGATCGTCAACAAAATATCGCAGGTTTGAACATATACATTTCCAGGCTATCCCAAAATGCTAATCTCCTAACTTATGATGATTTGTTAAAGCGGCACCAATATTTACATCAACGAATAACTCAATTTGGTATATAGCTATATTGATTTCCGCTCCATGTCAAACGTTTTATGCAGCCTTGTGACTTGATGTCAATTTTGTTACCTCGCTATATAGCACTACATTACTGAAAAGTATAGTATGCTAAATTGGGTTAAATTATCAGATAACTTGCCAGAAGAGTTTAAGCCAGTCTTTTTGATAAAGAATGAAACTGATAGGCTTGGAGATGCGGATATAGGACATTTGATGATAAGTGATGACGGGTTGCAACAAGGATTCTTGGTTGACAATGACACGAAAGTCCTTAAACTTCATGCTCGACATTCTTGGCTTTATTTAGAAGAAAAAACTTTTTTTGTTCCTGACCTTCCTGATATTCAATTGGAACCTACTGTACTTGATTTCCTAAATCGCTTAAGATTCTTTGATGAAAAACTTAGACGACTGTCATTTTGGATGATAAAATCTAGTCAAGGACCATACGCTCTTGACTATTACATTTCAGGAATTGTTAGCAGAGCTTTGTCATTAATATATGGATTTGAAACGTTAATTGTTTCGAGAAATTACGTTTCCGCAGCACATTTGGTTCGGCCACACCTAGACAACTTTTTGCGACTGAATGCTGCATGGCTTTCAGATAAACCACATGAGTTTGCTACAAAGGTTTGGAAAGGCGAACAAGTTGGAAACTTAAGAGATAGGGAGGGAAACCTTATGAAAGACTGGTACCTAAAGAAAAAAGCAAGCGAACTATATCCATGGATGAAGAACGTTTACGATGAAACATCAGGATTCGTACATTTCTCAAACAAACATATCTATAATGCTACCTCGCTGTCTGAGCAGGCAGAAACTCTTCAAACGTTTTTAGGTAAAACCGACAACAATGTGCTGAACAAAAATAAATTGGAAGCCATAATGTGTATGACCGAAACATGTAACGCATTATGTAGTTCCATTTATGGATGGATTACAACAAAACGACTTAAAAATATCGAGACGTGAACTCAATCATTAAGTCAGATAGCTACGATCCCATTTATAGTTCATTGGTGCCCATTGAACTTTACCTATAGCTCGCCCCAAAGCATAAAAAAAGCAGCAATCGTCTATGATTACTGCTCTTTTCGTAGCCCGTAGGGGAATCGAACCCCTGTTTCCAGAATGAAAATCTGGCGTCCTC
>JBDNIA010000099.1:0-2692 GCA_041688525.1 Crocinitomicaceae bacterium
GCCGCGTGGCGTTTAGTGATGAAATCATTGGTAGAACCTGAAGCCGCTAATCCACTTAAATCGCCCTTAATATCACTCAAAACACATGGAATTCCTTTTTCAGAAAGTTGTTCCGCAATTACTTGCAACGTTTTTGTTTTCCCCGTTCCCGTTGCGCCTGCAATTAGTCCGTGTCTATTCAAAGTTTTGAGGGGCACTTTTACATGAATTCCGGGAACGCCTTCACCGTCAAATTTTACTCCTCCAAGCGTTATACTATCACCTTTAAAAGTATAGCCCGCTGTTATTTCTTTTTTGAACTGATCAATTTTAGACATAAATATTTTGCGTTAATGCGGTAATCGTTTCGGTTTTCCAAATGGAAGTTCTAAATTAAGATTAGTTTTTTAAACAATCAAGACTAATCCATGCCTTTACAAACAAGTTTCGCGCCGAAATTTCTTACTTTTGCAACGAAAATTTAATTTTATGTTCAGATCACATACGTGCGGCGAATTGCGCAGTTCAGATATCAAAACCGAAGTTACGCTATCCGGCTGGGTGCAAAAATCAAGAGATTTAGGTGGAATGACCTTCGTCGATTTGCGCGACCGTTACGGAATTACGCAATTAACTTTCAACTTGGAAGACAAACCTGAATTGACAGAAGTGGCAAGTAAATTGGGTCGTGAATTCGTGATTCAAGCTACTGGAACCGTGATTGAACGCAGCAGCAAGAACAAAAATATTCCGACGGGTGAAATCGAAATTTTGGTTTCTGAATTAAAAATATTAAACGCAGCCAAAACTCCTCCCTTCACAATAGAAGACGATACGGATGGTGGTGAAGAATTACGTGCACAATACCGTTATTTGGACTTAAGAAGAAAGCCAGTCCAAAACAAATTGATGTTGCGTAACAAAGTAGCTTTGCAAACGCGTTTATATTTGGACGGTGAAGGATTTTGGGATGTGGAAACACCTTACTTAATCAAATCTACGCCAGAAGGAGCGCGTGATTTCGTTGTGCCAAGTCGCATGAACGAAGGTCAATTTTACGCTTTGCCACAATCGCCGCAAACGTTTAAGCAATTGTTGATGGTTTCTGGTTTCGACCGTTACTACCAAATTGTGAAATGTTTCCGTGACGAAGATTTACGTGCCGATCGTCAGCCAGAATTTACACAAATCGACTGCGAAATGGCGTTTGTCGATCAAGAAGATATTTTAAATACGTTTGAGGGATTGATCAAACACCTTTTCAAAACAGTTCGAAACATAGATTTTACGGAAGCTTTCCCAAGAATGCCGTACAGTCAAGCAATGGAAATGTACGGTTCTGATAAACCAGATATTCGTTTCGACATGCGCTTCCATGACATTACAAAATTGACGCAAGGAAAAGATTTCGCCATTTTCGACCAAAGTGAAGCAGTAATTGCTATTGTTGCTCCAGGCGCGGCAGAATATTCTCGCAAACAATTGGACGCTTTGACCGATTGGGTTCGTCGTCCGCAAATTGGCGCCAAAGGAATGGTGTATTGCAAATGCAATTCAGATGGAACATACAAATCTTCGGTAGATAAATTCTATTCGCAAGAAAATTTGCAGGAATGGGCAAAAGCCACCAACGCACAAGACGATGATTTAATTTTGGTTTTAAGCGGCGATTTGGACAAGACACGCAAAATGATGAGCGAATTGCGTTTGCACATGGGTAACGAGCTTGGATTGCGCAACCCGAATGAATTTAAACCACTTTGGGTATACGATTTTCCGCTTTTAGAATGGGACGAAGAAGCCAAGCGTTATCACGCAATGCATCACCCGTTCACGTCTCCGAAACCAGAAGACATGGATTTGATAGACACAGATCCCGGAAAAGTTCGTGCAAATGCCTACGATTTAGCCATGAACGGTGTCGAATTAGGCGGGGGATCTATCCGTATTCACGATAGAAAATTGCAATCGCGCATGTTCGACTTACTAGGCTTTACACCAGAGGAAGCACAAGCTCAATTTGGTTTCTTATTGAATGCCTTCGAATATGGCGCACCTCCACACGGTGGTTTGGCTTTCGGTTTAGACCGTTTGGTTGCAACCATGGGTGGTTCAGAATCTATCCGAGACTACATCGCTTTCCCGAAAAACAATTCTGGCAGAGATGTTATGATTGATGCGCCTTCTCCGTTGGATGATGGGCAGTTGAAAGAGTTGGGAATTAAATTGGGGTGAGCAGAATTTCTCTTTCACTGATTCAATTTTTATACCGTGCGCAAAGTTTGACATGGAGTTGGATTTGAGAGTCGGGGCACAAAACGCGCCGCCACAGGTAGCGGAGAAGCTAAATCTGAGCGAAAGTGTTAAATTAAAAATGTATTTCCTTACCTTCGCCCCCAATGAAAATAACAACCTTTTACGGCAATACGCAAGAAAGCGAGTCTTGGAGCGGGGGAACGACTACCGAGTTGTTTATTTACCCTGATGGCGCGACGAATACGGAACAGAATTTCGATTTTAGAATCAGTACGGCGGATGTGATTTCGGCAACGTCTAACTTCACGGCTTTTCCTGGTTATCATCGCAGGTTGCTAGTTTTGCGCGGCGGAATTGAATTGACGCATAAAGATCAGTATACGAAAATGCTGAACGAATTGGAACAAGATGCGTTTTCTGGCGATTGGGAAACTTCAGCTATTGGTCGGTGCATGGA
>JBDNIA010000100.1:0-4559 GCA_041688525.1 Crocinitomicaceae bacterium
ACCAATGCGGGAATATTGGATGATTATATTTCCATCCAGTTTCTTTTATAAATTGTTGAACACACGGAGTTTCGATTGTGTATTGATGAAATTTATATTTTAAATCAGGATAGCCTGCATTTTCTAACTCAATTCGAGCACAGTCCCATTCGGGAACTCCAGTCCACTTTTCTGGTTGATACACAGGAACAATGTTGCCATCGTTTTTTAAAATCATTTCAATGAGCCCTTCTGGGATCCAATTTTTATAATTATATATGAGATTCATTCTTTATATTCCTATGATTAATTACATTATTTGTCGGCATGCATATCTCTTAAAAATTGTAACAATGGAGTAAAATAATCTTTCATCACTTGATCTTTTACCAATAACATATTACCGGAAACTGTTGGAATTTGCTTATACTCGTCCCACGATAATGATTTTATTCGTTCTACTGTAAGGTCTTCTTTGCCGAATGGACTATGTTTAAAAATCCATTTTCTTTTTCTAGATATGGTACTTAGCTTCTGTTCGCATTCCTCGGCCAATAATTTGGCATCGTTGTAATTTTTAATATCGGTTCCGTCATCTTTTTCCCAATACCACGGTCTGTTTACAGGATCAGGAAAACTATATCCGTATTTTTGATAGTTTCGTTCGAACTCGCTAGTAACTCTAAATTGTTCCCATTTATCCGGAGCATATAATCTCAGTGGCACTAATCCTATTGCATCAATAGGAGCATCATCCCTCATAAACCATTCAGTCGAATATCTAATAGACTCTGAATTTTCCCCAGGTAACCCAGTGATAAATTGACTACTGATCATGACATCATCTCCCCAGGCAGCTTTACAATCAATTAATGCTTGTTTTAAGTTTTCACTTTTAGCACCTTTTTTAATATTTTTTCCAGCAACTGAATTAAAGGTTTCAATTCCTACGATAATATCTTTAAATCCGCACTCTTTAACTAATGGAATCTGTTCTGGGTGTGATCTTAATAAATCTAATCTAAAAAATCCCCAGAATATAGGAGTAAACGGTAATGATTTAACTACGCTATGAAATGCTTGAAGTTTTTCTGTACTATCATTAAATGTATCATCTGTTATGTAGTATTTCCATACTCCCCATTTTTCCCAATTTTCTATTAATTCTGCTCTTAGCATTTCGGGTGTTTTTAAATAATCATTTATATTTTTTTGTCCTATCAACGGCCAGGTACAAAAGCTACAACTAAATCTACAACCTCGACCTACTTCTAATCCCAGTGCATCGTAAGGCATAACAAAGTCTTCAACTTCATATTTTGTAGTAGACAATTTAAAATCAAATTTTTCTTTATCGCCCTGTGCTTTAATGTCGTAATTAACAATAGGATTAAATATTCTCTTTGGACCTTTTCCTGATACAGATAGCATCCAATCGACAAACATAGTTTCAGCCATGCCTATAAAAAAATGATCAATACCCGGAGTTTCAAAATATTCCCATGTTTTACTGCCACCAAAAATGACTTTAGTTTTGGGGTTGCGTTGTTTAACATATTCTAACCAAGGCGCTGACAATCCATTTGCAAACTGCATAGGTAGTCCTGCACAATACCACGGTTCTGTTTCAAGTTTTAAAAAGGTAGCCGAACTTTCCCTTGCATAAGAATGTTGTAATAATGACGCTCGCTGTTGACCTTCAACGTCTTGCATTCTGTAAGGGAAAATACTAGTGCTAAATCCAACAAAATATGTTTCCGGTCCAACACTGTTATCTAAAATTTCTTTATACATTTCAATTGTTACTGCAAAGGCAAAGTCGACAACTAAAATATTGAATCCGTATTTTCTTAATTCGTTGGCTAGTCTATGTACACCATACCCACGCCCAAGCCAATTTTGAGATGTACATTCTGTAAATAATATTCCGTGATACATTAATAACTCTCTAAATGATCAATTTTTAATTTCTTTCGAAAATCGTCTGTAAATTTGCCATCAATCCGCAATCCGTAGGTCTGAGACATAGTACGATTACCACCGTGCCAATCTTGATCATTCCACCAAGCGGCTCTAGTGTTAAGTCCGTGTTTCATCTTAACTTCTGGATCCCAAATATAAAACTGATTTCTAGTATCCGGTCGAATATGTATAAATTCATTTTTGTGGGGAACGATCACATCAACTCCGTTCTTTGCATCTAGATCTCGATGTTCAAACGGTATTCCATCAGCCTCGCAATGAAAAAATATAACACGGCCTATATGTTCGAAAATGTTGTCTGTTATTAACTGTTCGATCCATGTTACTACCCCTGGAAAATATTCTGCTTCTGGTGTAAGTTTTCTTTTTGCAGTCCTGTCGTCCCAACTGCCTTCTTCCCATAGAAAATAATAAATGTAAGGATCATATGCTCCCATTGCCATTTTTAAAAATCTTGTAAATTTATTGCGTTGTTGGTAACTTGAAAAATCTTTATATAACGACAACCCTGCTTGTTTAATAGGATCACTGTCAGGTAGCTCTAAAAACTCTTGCATAGCTTGATATATAGGTTTCCAATGAAGCTGATAACTCATATCGTTAAATGTAAAACCCGGTTTCATCCAAGTTCCTTCTTTTGCAAACTCTCTTGCCTCAGCAAAACCTTTATAAATTTCAGGTTGCAGCTTATCAAACTCCTGCATGTTTAGGAATGGTTCGATGTCATAATATGCTTTACCGTTTATTCCTTTTATCATATAATTCCTTTTATGTTTAAGAGATCGGGAAGATATTCTCTTTTTATTCTAAAAATTAATCCTACTCGATCACTATGAGAGCTGTTTTCTGTTGCATGGGGAATTTCAGCATCAACCAAGTATGCATTTCCTGTGGGCGGAAAGGCAATCTCTGTTGTCTCAGGTGCGTCGCCGAATACAAAAATAGAGTTATCATCCCAATGCAACGGTATATGAATTGCATATTCTCCTTGATCGGTATGTTTTACCACTTTGCCGCCAGGCGGCAGCACAAACAAGGACCACCTGTAAGCAAATGGGATTGCTTCGGTTAGCCTTTTAGCCAACCCAAATATCAATTCAGTGTTGTACCACGGAACCCTAGGGTGTTTTGATCTCAGCATAGACGGCAACATGCTACGATCTGCCATATCACTTTGCAACACCCAGCCATGCATTAATGTTTCGCACTTGTTTACGCATGAATGTATTGCATCGTCGTTTAAATGAATATAATTGTTTTCCCATGTCCAGTGTAAGTGTTTAAAATTTAATTGTAGAGTATTATAGTATTCAGATAATTCATTTATATCTGTTGTAAAATTTAATTTTTGTACAGCGTTATCAACATTATGCATAGTGAATTTATTTATAGTTAAATACCGTATCGTGAATTTTAATTACTATTACAATAATGTGCCAGGCGACGGACTGTGCCGAAATAACTTAATATATACTAGCCTTATAAGCGACGATAAAAAAACTTTCTGTCAGTGGTATCATAATGACAGCGAGTATCATCAAGGTAAGAATGAAGTAGTTGATGCCGATCTAATGGAAGAAAAATGGAAACGTGAAGTTAAGTTTTTAACATTAATGTCTAAGCACTATCCACATCAGATTCCAGAATTGTTAGATATAGACATACATGAAAAAAAGATATATTTAAAAATTGACGGAGTGGATTTTTGGCAAGAACATTTTGATAAAAAATGCATGTATGATCAAGTACTACCTGATTGGCAAGAACAGATGTTATTAATTTTTCAAAGTCATAAAACTTTGGGATTATGGAAATATAGTTTACATCCGAGCAGTTATTTTATCGTTGACGGTCAATTGAAAAGCATTAATTATTTTTTTACATATCAAACAGGTGAAGGTCCTATAACTGTTAGGGATCACCTAAGTCACATTAGCAAGGAACGACAGCAAGAAATGAAGATAAAAACTGATGCATTAGGTATCGGCTGGGATGTGCCACAGACCACTAAAACTATGCAGCTATTAGCTTTTGAAAGTTTCAGTAACAACTACCCTAGAGCATTTATTGAGAGAGCCAAGCGTGTCTTTATATAAATTAGTACAGTGGACTGCTGATTTACCGCTGGATGACTTTTATCACCAAGCATCGATCAAAGGATTCAACAATAATAGCAGTCAACATATGTTAGTTGACTGCTTTCGCAATGAGAGAAAGTGGGCTGCTTGGATATTGTATTATAACGGAACTGCTGCGGGATCTGTAGCGTCGCACAGTTTAGCATTTTTAGAAAATTCATACAGGATATGTGCAAGAACTTGTGTGCTAACACATTTATTGCCGTTGCAGCAGTTAAGAAGTCTAGGATATACTTGCCAACAACATCAAAATGCCACTGCACAATTTTTTATACCCCAATGCATAGAATGGGCTGAAAATGCTAAAGACTTATATATTACAACTCATCCTAGTGACACTGGTTCGCAGCGACGAGTACACAATACTTATTGTCCCGCGTTAGAGAAAACCGGGGCGCTAACGAGATCGTTTGAGAAAAATTATAGAGGACATATACAAACTTTTTGGAAGTTAAATAC
>JBDNIA010000014.1:0-7647 GCA_041688525.1 Crocinitomicaceae bacterium
AATACGATAAAGGAATTGCCGAGCTAGGTAAAGTACTTTTTTTTGACAAAAGGCTTTCATTGGACAACACCGTTGCTTGCGCGACATGTCACAATCCCGAATTAGCATTTACAGATGGAAAAAAAATAAGCCACGGAGTGAATGGACGAAAGGCTTTGCGGAATGCGCCGAGTTTACTTAATGTTGCTTTTCAACACACCTTAATGGCTGATGGCCAAGTTCCCACTATTGAAATGCAAGCTTTGGTGCCACTTCTCGACACTTCAGAAATGGCTAATGAAATCGCCAAACTTTTGGAAAAACTAAATAAAATTGATAATTATCGAGAATCAGCATTAACACTTTTTAATCGAAACTTAGATGCTTTTGTATTAACGAGGAGTTTAGCAGCATTTCAAAGAACGCTACTTTCAGACAATTCACCATTTGACAGATACTATTATAAAAAAGAAGAAAATGCTATTTCTAGCAAGGCCAAATTTGGTTGGAAAATTTTCTCAAAGGAATTGTATTGTACAAAATGTCATGCTGCTCCGTTCTTCACAAGCTTTAAAGTCGATAATAATGGACTTTATGCCGATTATTCGCCTATGGTGGACAAAGGTCGGTATCGAATCAATGGTGATTCAACTAAAATTGGAAGCTTCAAAATACCTTCACTCCGCAACATTACTGTGACAGCTCCTTACATGCACGACGGTAGCTTTGAAAACTTGGATCAAGTTTTAACATTTTATTCAAATGGCGGCAACAAAAATCCGTACCAAAATAAGGTCATTAAACCATTCTATTTAACAGTCGAAAAACGAGCAGCTCTAAAAGCCTTCTTTGAATGCTTGAAAGATGAGAATCCTTAAGTTTTACAAAAAACTCAATTCAAAACATGTATGTACGACAAGGTCGCGGTATTATTTTAGCATGCCTTTCAATCCATCATATTGAAACTTGAATAATATGACAATAACGACAAAACACCTGTAGATATAGTATAATATACAAAAAGTAGAACGACTATAAATTCAATAACTTTCGTTAATATGTTGAATAAAACACGCAATTTAATGCTCAATTAACATTTAGAAGTCTTAATTTTGCGACATAAATTATGCGAAAAGCAAAAAAAGGTACATATGGAAATATATGGTAAAAAAGGTAAAAACACCGATTTAAAAGAACTCTTGGGCTTAGAAAATTTAGGAGCTCAGTTCTGGAACCTAAGTCCAGCAGAATTAGTAGAAGATTCTATCATTTTAGGTGAAGGAATGTTAACTGACACTGGTGCAATTGCAATTGAAACGGGCGAATTTACTGGACGATCTCCAAAAGACAGATTTATTGTCTGCGATGAGAAAACAGAAAGCACAGTATGGTGGGGTGATGTAAACATCAAATTCACTCCAGAGAAATTAGATGCACTTTACTAAAAAATGAAAGCTCATCTTGTTGAAACAGATGTTTGGGTTCGTGACTCTTACGCTTGTGCAGACCCAAAGTTCAAATTGAATATACGCGTAATAACTGAAACGCCTTGGGCGAATCAGTTTGCGTACAACATGTTCTTACGTCCTACAGATGAAGAAATAGAAAATTTCGTTCCCGATTGGAATATTGTTTGTGCTCCAGATTTCAAATCAGACCCAGAAGTTGATGGAACTCGCCAAGCGAATTTTGCAATTTTGAACTTTACGAAGAAAATGATTATCATTGGTGGAACGGGTTACACTGGCGAAATTAAGAAAGGTATTTTCTCTGTTTTAAATTACATTTTACCGCAAGAAAAGAAAACACTTTCAATGCACTGCTCTGCGAACATTGGAAATAAAGAGCACGATACCGCAATTTTCTTTGGCCTTTCTGGTACAGGTAAAACTACTCTTTCCTCCGACGAAAATCGTCGTTTGATTGGTGACGACGAGCATGGCTGGGATGGTAATTCTGTTTTCAATTTCGAAGGCGGATGCTATGCCAAAACAATCGATTTATCAAGGGAGAAAGAACCACAAATCTATGATGCGATTAAATTTGGTGCAATTTTAGAAAATATTGTGTTCCACGAAGATTCTTCATCTCCAAATTATACCGATAACTCTATTACGGAAAACACACGTGTTTCTTACCCTATTGATTATATCGATAATATAGCGGTTCCTTCAATTGGAACAGCACCAAAAAATATCTTCTTTTTAACTGCAGATGCATTTGGCGTTTTACCTCCGATTTCTCGTTTGACAAAAGAACAAGCAATGTATCACTTCATGTCTGGTTACACAGCGAAAGTTGCTGGAACTGAAATGGGAGTTACTGAGCCGACGACTACATTCTCTGCTTGTTTTGGCAAAGCATTCTTACCATTACATCCAGCGAAATATGCAGAGTTATTAGGTAAAAAACTTGACGGTACAGATATTAAAGTGTGGTTAATTAACACAGGATGGACTGGCGGTTCTTATGGAACGGGAAGTCGTATGAAATTGTCGTACACACGGGCTATGATTACAGCTGCCTTAACGGGTAAATTAGATGAAGTTGAATACCAAAAAATGCCAATATTTGATTTGCAAATCCCAAAAACATGTGAAAATGTTCCAAATGAATTGCTAAACCCAAGAGATACTTGGAACGATAAGTCCGCATTTGACGAAACTGCGAATAATTTAGCAGGACAATTCGTTAAAAACTTTGAGCAATATGCAGCTGAATCAAGCGAATTGATTAAAGCAGCGGCTCCGAAAGTCATGGTTTAATATTAAAAAAGTAGGAAATAAAAAAGCCAGTTTCAGATTGAAACTGGCTTTTTTATTTCCACATATTTCAGGATAATATTATAAGTTATTTCATTTTACCAAATTCTTTTTCGAGTGCTTTGGATCTAAAATCGAATATAGTTTTTAATTGTTTTTTAATCAAAAGAGAATTCACTAATACGCCCAATAAACCAAAAGGGGGAACATACGTAATAATGTCAGACATAACAACCTCGCCATCTTCTTCGCGAATGAAATGCTCATGATGCCAAATTTTATATGGTCCAACGCGCTGTTCATCGATAAAATATTTACCCTCCTCTACGTGCGTTATTTCGGAAACCCACGTCAATTTAATACCAAAAACTGGGCTGACTTTGTAGGCAACAATCATTCCCGGATAAATTTGTTTCGGAAGATCTTTTGTCATGATATCAAAGCCCATGTGCTCTGGCGTGATTTTCTTTAAGTTTTCCGGAGAACGAATAAAATCCCATACTTCATTCAGACTTGCGTTTAAGCGTTGCTTCGTTTTTAATTGATAAAATGCCATTGCTTTTACTGTTGATTTTTATCGTTTAACCCACTCTCAATTGAGACATGCCGCCATCCACATGCATGATTTGTCCAGTAATCCAAGTTGCTTTATCCGACAATAAAAATTCGGCTAAACTAGCTAGATCTTGAGCCTGTCCAATTTTCTTAAGCGGATGCCGTTGCGCATTTGCCTCCTTTTTATCTTCCGAACTTAGTAACTTGGCAGATAAAGGTGTGTCTGTTAATGAGGGCGCTATTGCGTTCACTCTTATCTTCGGCGCATATTCCGCTGCTAAAGCTTTTGTTAGACCTTCAATCGCTCCTTTACTAGCACTAACTTTCGTGTGAAAAGGAAAACCCATTTGAACAGCTACAGTACTAAAAAACAACACCGAAGGATTTGTACCTTTCAATAGTAAAGGAGAAACGGCTTGGAGAACTCGAATAGCTCCGACTACTTGCAAATTATAATCATCCAAAAATTGGTCAGGTGTGATTCTACCGAAAGGTTTTAAATCTATTGCTCCAGGGCAATATACTAAACCATCGATTGACTCAGGAAGTAAGTCTAAATTTTGAAAAGGATCTCTAACATCATATTGAAAATAGTTCACTCCTGGAATTTGATTTAGGTGATCTCCCGTGAAATAGCTTGCTGTAACAGAATGTTCATTTTTTGATAATGTCTCTACTAATGCTTTTCCGATTCCAGATGAACCACCGATAATTAAATAATTTGCCATAGTGTTTAAACAAATGTTCGTGTAAAAAGTTTAAAATAAAAGCACCTATTTATTCAGTATTGCTTCTATTTTCTTTAAAATTTCAAGTTGTTTTGCTTGACTATCGAATAGTACTTTAATTTCTTCTTCCAGTAAAAGATCTATTTTCTGATTTAAACTTCGAATTTCGAGTTCCGCTTTTAAATTAATAAGATAATCATTCTCGCTCCGCTTTCTGTCTTTTTCTTCTTGGCGATTTTGGCTCATCATAATTATTGGCGCTTGGAGGGCAGCAATACACGACAAAATTAAATTCATTAAAATAAATGGATACGGATCGAATTCTTTTCTAAACGGAGCAATTGAATTAAATAAAATCCAAATGACGAGGATGATAAAAAACGAAATTATAAAAGACCAACTTCCTCCAAAACGAGCCACCTTGTCAGAAATTTTTTGTCCCCGAGTTAGCACTTCTTTCGGTGGATTTAGAAGATTATCAATGATGAGATTTTCATCCTTAATAGTCTGTTTTACAATATTTTGTAATTTCTTAATTTGTTGTGACTCAGAATGCAGCAACTTTTTGACATCGACGTCCATCGTTTTTAATTTAATGAATTAATTCTTACCAATCCAACCTCTTCTTTTGAAATAAAAAATAAGTAAAATGGTAATTACCAACATACTACCCAAGGTAATAAAATACCCATTTTTCACTTGAAGCTCCGGAATATATTCGAAATTCATTCCGTATAAACCAGCAATGAACGTTAAAGGGATGAAAATGGCACTAACCACCGTCAATAATTTCATAATCTCATTCATACGCTGACCTTGAACGGCGTAATATAAATTCGTTAGTCCATCCAATATTTGTTTGTTGATGTCTATTTCTTCAAGTACACCGATACAGTAATCGCGTAAATCGTCGAAGTAATATTTGTTTTCTTTTCTAAAAAATGGATTTTCAGATTTTTGAATTTGCGATGTAATGTCTTTCATGGGCAAGGCCAATTTCCGCAGTTCGGCTAAGCGTTTTTTGTCTTGTTCAATCAACTTCAAAATTTCCGATTGAGAACTTCGCATCACTCTTTTTTCAAGTCTCTGTGTAGATTGTGTGATTTCCTCTAACACTTCGTAATAGTTATCGACGATGGCTTCCAACATTCGAAACAATAAAAAATCTGGACCTTTTAATCGTATTTTTCCTTTGTTATGTTCAATTCTTTCACGTACTTCAGTGAAATGATCCGATTTTTTCTGTTGAAAAGAAATTAAATAATGTTCACCTAAAATAAACGAGATTTGTTCCTGCTTCAAAGCATACGACTGATTTTCTAGAGGAAGAGCGGAGCGTACAGAAAAGAAAATGTAGTTATTGTACTCTTCTACTTTTGGCCGTTGTTTTTCCGTATAAATATCTTCAACAACGAGTTTATCAACACTCAAATTCTCACAAAGTTTGGTTATCTCTTCCGTTTGGAGTATGGAATGATAGTTGAGCCAAGCTACTTTATTTTCATTCACCTCAGAAGCGACAAAATTTTTTGCGAAGAATTCAGGCGTATTTTTTGTTACCAAAAAAAACTCACGGTCGTATTTAAAAAGCTGGCATGTTTCGTCTTCAACAATCATTATTTATTCTTTGGTTCAATCAAATTTACATTTTTAAACGTAGTTATTTATAAACGAATCATTAAATACTGATATAGAGCCACCATGGATTCAATATCAGATTTATATACTTTTTCTTCTGGCGTATGCACATTATCTTCCGCCGCACCAATAAAGCACCAATCCATTAATAAATCTGATTTCTGCAGCATTCCTCCGTCACTTCCGCCAGCTGATTCGACTTCTAATTGAAACGGAACTCCACTTTCTCTTGCTAAAGAAATAATTCTATTTAAATATTTCCGACGAGGCAATCCGCTATCACGCATCGAAACGGCTACTCCACCTCCATGTTTCACACCTTCTGTAACCCATGTTATATCAGAAATTAGTGCTTGCCGAACATTGTATTTTTCCCAAAGCAATCGCGCTGGAAAACCAACAGAATTACCACCATGTTCCTCATATGTTGTAAACACAATGGCACCATTTTCTAGTGTTTCTGCAACTTGCAAAGCCACCCAAACGCCCAATCGGTTATCCATGTAAGGTGATTGTATGTAAGCATCTGTTTCTCGAAAATTTGGTTTATAGGTTAAGATAGTTCCTCTATCTAAAACTCTTTCACCTAGATAATGAGGATGTTCTTTTCCGTAATCATCTTCAAATAAAGCCATTTCAACCTCAATTTCTCCCTGAGAGTCCGAACCGACCAAAATCAATCCATCTTTTAAATTTGGTCCACCAATCTTGATTAAATCGTGATCATACCCTGTTGAAAAACCTATGGTGTCAGTGTGCGCATAAATCGCAGTTCTTGGTTTGCCAAATACCAAAACAAAAGTATCTTGAAATTCTTCTCCCGCCAAAATAGTTGGCTGCACTTTCCATTTCGAACTGTTCATTTTAATGTAGTTTAGAATAAACTCCTTAATAGCTGATTCATCACTTGACGCGCCTCTCACGGCAACTAGCTCTTTTAATAATTCTGTATTCATTTTATTCCTAAATCTGTTATTTCTACTTCTCCGAATCTCGAAAGTAGTTCGGTAATATCCTGTTCATCGTCAATTTCTAATTCTATTTCTAGAATACAGTTATACGTCATGTCATTTTTTATAATTTCAATTCTTTTTCTTTTTAAAAGACTTAACACATGCGGCATATCCAAGTAAGTTATCGCTAGCTTATAATACCTATGCAATTGAAATTCTACTATTTGAGCAGAAGAAATTACGCGCTTTGCTGCTTCCTTGTAAGCCGATACAAGTCCTCCAACTCCCAACTTAGTGCCTCCATAATAACGCACAACTCCAATCAAAGTATTGGTTAAGTCGACTGCAATAAGTTGCCCTAAAATTGGTGCTCCTGCACTATTGTTCGGTTCTCCGTCATCATTTGCTCTGTATATTTCGCCGGCAACGCCTAGTCTGTATGCATAACAGATGTGTGAAGCTTGAGGATACTCCTTTCGCCATACGGCTAGTTTATCTTTTATTTGATCTTCTGATTTAACCCAAGTTGCGAGACCAACAAATTTTGACCCTTTTTCTCTGAACTCTGCAGGTTCAGCTCTTAAAATCGAACGATATTTATTTTTAGAATTCAATCTATAATGTATTATCTTTAGATACTGCGAAAATACATAACATGAAAGTTAAAGCAACCATCCTTCTATTATTAATATCTGTATTCATTCTTTTTTCTTGCAAACCAAAGGAAGATATGAAAGATCCGTGTACAAATGGTTTTAAAAATCCCGGTGAAACAAATATCGATTGTGGTGGAGGTTGCGCCCCTTGTCCAACTGTTTATTTTCCGACTGTTCAGCTAAACTTATCCGGCACTCCATCAGCTTTTTCTGCGAAGAGCCTAACGTTTTCGTCCAACACCTATTCATTGAATTTCAGCAATGACAGTGTTATTTGCCAAATAAACTTAGGCAGCAATGGCGCAATTAATACCTATTCAATAACTCCTAGCGGTACAATTTTGACCAAAATCACTAATTATGGTCTGCCTTCATC
>JBDNIA010000101.1:0-4938 GCA_041688525.1 Crocinitomicaceae bacterium
AAAACCTAGAACTACAATTAACGATCCCGCGAAGTACAAATACCCTTATTTACTAAGAAACCTTGCGATTACAGAGCCAAATCAAGTCTGGCAAACAGATATTACCTACATTCCAATGTTCCGCGGCTTTATGTACATGGCTGCAATAATAGACGTGTACAGTCGAAAAATATTGGGTTGGAGTATTTCCAACACAATGACTGCAAAATGAAGCTACGATATACGCGTCTGGCGTAAAACACCTCAAACACCCAAAATGCAACCTTAAAACACTGCGAAAGAAAAAAAACAATGCAATAAACTGTAAATCAAGGTAAAAAAGCAGTATCTTGGAGACGAGCTCGCTATTGCGATTGTAGTTTCCTTTCTTTATGCAGTCTGTTATTAACAAGAATTGTTAAACATTTTACTAATCTTTAAAAGCCAGAACATTCTTGTTATGCGCAAAATAATCAATTACCTTAAAAATTTTTTCAAAAAAGACTCCTCAACAGGCGTGCTGCTAATTGTTGCCACTGTCGCCGCCCTAGTCGTTGCAAATACGTTCCTGCGGCACAGTTACCACCAATTTATGGAGTTAGAGTTTACTGTGGGGTTTCCAAATCTAAACATATCAAAATCAGTACACCACTGGATAAACGACGGGTTGATGACCTTGTTTTTTCTTTTGGTGGGACTGGAAATTAAAGGCGAACTAAAATTCGGTAGGCTTAACTCTTTTAATGCCGCTGTGTTTCCTGTAGTTGCAGCCATATCTGGAGCTGCCTTCCCGGCGCTTATCTTTTGGGGCTTAAATTATAATACCCAATACGTAGATGGCTGGGCAATACCCATGGCAACGGATATTGCATTTGTTATAGGCATTATCGCAATGCTTGGGTCCCGCGTTCCCACATGGGTTAAAGTGTTTGTAACCACTATCGCTGCGGTAGACGACCTGATTGCGATACTTATCATCGCGCTGTTTTATACGGAACAGATTAACTGGGCCGCACTGGGAATTGCTGCGGTATGCGTCGGAGCGTTGCTCGCTTTAAATTACCGAAAGGTCAACCGTCTTACACCCTATCTATTTATAGGGTTTTTTCTATGGTGGGCGATACTGGTCTCTGGCATACACGCCACCATTGCTGGTGTAATACTGGCTTTTACCATACCCCTGCGTCGTAGATGGAGTATCGAACAAATACAGGATTTTGCTACAAAGGGTGTGATTTACTTTGAAAAAGCACGCGACAGCAACCATTCCTATACTGCTGAAAAAGCACATTATTATCTAGAAAAAACCTTAAGAAAAATAGAATCACCACTCAGGCGTTTGGAACGAAAACTGCATGACCCTGTTTACTTCTTTATTATGCCTTTGTTTGCTTTTGTAAATGCCGGCATATTTATAGACAGCGCGGTTTTAAGCCAGGCATTTCAAACGTCAGTAACCTGGGGTGTTATTTTAGGATTGCTATTGGGCAAGCCTATAGGAATATTACTCTCCATATGGGTGCTACTGACATTCTTCTATAAAGACATGCCTACTTCACGCACTTTATGGAAAACCTTGATTGGCGTGTCACTGCTTTGCGGTATAGGCTTTACCATGTCGCTGTTTATAGCAAATTTATCCTTTAACGACGACACACTGCTACAAGATGCTAAAATGGGAATCTTAATAGCTTCTTTAATTAGTGGTTTACTGGGTTGTTATATGCTTTACCAAAGCACCAAAGAACCACAAGATTATAAAACCGGCACACTTGGCATCGGAAAAAAGAAAAAAACCGTGGTACCTGAACCTAGCGAGGATATGGAGGTTCCTAAAACACATACAGCATTGTAAATGGACGGAGCACCGCATAGGCTTTGGGATGTTCGGTTGCTGGAAACCGTAAGTTCTTACAATACGGCGCGCAGCCATTATGGTAGGTACTGATAACCAACGGCAACGGATGCATATAAAATTTGCAGTTTTTTAGTAATGCGCTACTTTATTTATCGTAATATTGCAATGAAACAATTAAAGACAGTCTGTTACCAATATTTTTGATCTAGAATTTGATAACTAACATCATAACCACCGTAGCTATTTTTTTGCTTCTCAGCACGATTATAAGCATCTTGTTGGTTAGCTCCGAATGCAACGTATATTACATCGTAATAGCAATTTGCACTTTTATTTGTCCACTTTATGATACACATGTTACTGGCGCTTTGTCCATAATCAAATTTCGAAGTAGATACTTTTATTTTTGTTGCATTTGGATACCAATCTTCCAAATCACTTTGCATATTTTCTTTCTCCGAATAGGAATCATCAGCATCTATTAAGCGATATGTGTAATACATGTATGCCTCAGAATTGCACTGTTTGCCATAAGCAATTCCGTACAACATTATTTGATTGCTATTAGTATTCTTTGTTTTTACAATAAACGAAAAACAAAATATACTGATTACGACAATTGCAGTTAATATCAAGGATTTTTTCATCATGGGTAATATTAATTTTCTATATTCAAAGCTATATTAAAGCATCATTCTATACAATACTCACTAGTAGGTAATTCTTAATTTTTCTTGAGTCAAAATTTGAAAATGACTTAATTCGTAGATGAGTTATGTCCTTACATATCATTAATTTCATATTCTATTTTTTAATTATTTGCTTCGATACTCTTCCCGAATCAGTATTAAGTAAAACAAAATACAATCCAGCCGGCAAATCTTTGAAGCTTAAATCCCATGAAAGTTGATTAACCTTAATAACTTCTTTTATAATAATCCCAACAGAATTTGTAAGAGTCATTGAATTAATAAATTCTTTACTTGATGTAACTCTTATTATATCTGTCGTAGGGTTTGGAAATAGTTCGAAGTTAGATTGTTGAGTATGATTCTCATCTATTTCGCTAAAACTTGTTCCAGGGAGATAACGTGCCATGCTCATACTTGTATATGGTGCGGAAGAAGAATTGACACCAGTTCCTGCAACTATTATTTTACCATCAGCCTGAATTTTAACTAAATTTCCATTGGCGTCATAATTTGTTAATCCTAATGTTCCGCTTACAACACCGTTAGTTCCAAATGTATTATCAAAAGTGCCGTTTGGATTTAATCTCAAAAGATTATAAGAGCCTTGGATTGAAGGGTGCAGTGAGGTAATTAAAATTTTACCATCACTTTGTATATCAAGAGAGTAGGGTTGTTCATATGCTGGACTGGTACTAAATGTTGTTTTACCGTTGAATCCAAAACTTGTGTCCAAAGTACCATTCGAATTGATTTTAGCAATAATCATATTTTGATTTGAACCATTACTATTATTTGTTTCACCAATCACAATAATTTTCCCATCTGGAAGAAGTTTAGCTGCTGAAAGTAAATCATTCTCTGTGAAAGTTAATGTTTCACCATACGCATCACCACCAATCCCATTTCCAGCAAACGTATTATCATACCAGCTGCCATCAGCTAGCGTTCTAAATATTGCTATTTGTTCCAAGCTTCCATCTGGTTGATATTTATAATGTCCAGCACAAATTATTTTTCCATCATTTTGGAGTAATACATCTGACCGGGAGTTTTTTTGGCAGTTTTCAGAGAAAGGAAAAAAACTTACAATTTCGAGAATTGCCTACGAACCGACAAGTTTGGAAGAGCTAATGGCTGTTGATAAAGATGTATATGATTACAGCGGAACGTATAATGTGAAAAGTGCGAAACGGGATAAAATGATTTTTGAAAGTACAAATACAATAGGTTATCCGGGCAAAAATGTTCGGATAATCCTTCAAAATTAAATAAATATGCGAGTCTTAATCTTAGTGTTGTTTTTATTAAATTATGCTGATGTCTTTTTACAAACAGAAACTCATAATTCAAAATGGGGCGTAGCTTTGAACTTGAGCCCTGAAGTTGCAAAATACAAATTCGAGAAAGGAAGAAGTTCAAATATGCCTGATGCCTTCGTGAGTAAATACAATGCTAATATTTCTGCAAATTTTGGATATAATCTGGGTTTTTTAGCTGTATACAAAGTAAATAATACTATAAGTTTCCTGGCTGGATTTGGATTTTCACAGAAGAGTTATAAATTTTTGGATGATTCATTTGGTGATCCTTCTTCAAAAATAGGTTATACTTTTTATGATTACGACTTCAACGTTCCTATTCGTTTAAATTATCAGCATGGTAAAGGGAGTTGGAAAATTGTTGGTTCAATGGAAACAAAGTTTGGATTACAAGCTTTTTACAAACAGAAATATCTAAGTGAAACAGCAGGATATTATGCAATTTCTAGTTCGGATGACAATAAAGTTACTAAGCGAACAACATTAATGCCTCTATTGTCTGGCTCCCTTTCCTTAGGCGCGCAATATAATTTTGATAAAATGTATTTAAGGATTGAACCATTTTATTGCCATAGTTGGGTTTTACATAATCTTGAAACTTCAAAAGTGACGTATTCATCGCTTGGTATTAGTTTTATGTTTATAAAACCATTTTAACTAAATTTTTTTAAACGGAATAGACTTATTAATGTGATTACTGCATTGGTAGTTGATTAAAAATTTGCCTTTTCCAAAAAAAGCTTTACATTTACACTATCAAACATAGTAAAGATTACAAACGAGGGGACGACAGTCCCCTCTTTTTATAGCCAAATGATTGCAAAGAAAAAAGTAATGGAATTGATTGACGAACGAATGGCAGAGCTAGATGCGGGGCTTTTTGTTGTTGTGTTGAAGATTTCAAGTAATAATATTATCAATGTAAAAATCGACAAAGAAGATGGAAATGTTTCCATCAACGATTGTATGTCGGTTTCGCGAAATGTTGAGCACAATTTGGATCGCGAAGAGCAAGATTTCGAATTGCACGTTTCATCAGCTGGGTTGGACAAACCATTGCGCGTTTTGAAACAGTTTGTCAAGAACATCG
>JBDNIA010000102.1:0-23862 GCA_041688525.1 Crocinitomicaceae bacterium
AACTTTTGGTCTATGTCACGGTGGTCACATGTTTGGCAGTTGTTGACTAAAGGTCACGCTGATTTTGAAACTAGTATTGTGTTATCCGAGCAAGCAGCTCTTAACTATGCCGAAACACTAAAGAAAGCAGTAAATGATGTCCAAAATTTCAAAAAGCCCTAATCGTAACTCTTTCCAAAAAGAAAAGTTTCTCGAACGACGTGCCGAAGAGGGACGGACTCCGGACAATGATCCAGACACTCAATCCATGGTTGACTATTACGAAAGCTGGAATGTGTCTGCGGCCGAACAAGAAGCTGATCCTGAGTGGCAACGGAACAATATGGAATATGACATGCGCTCAACAGATTGGTTCCTTGCCAAGGCTCGTGCTAGAGAAGGTTATGCTCAAAATGTTTATGCAGCCATTTGTAATAATGACTTTCAAAAACTAGATGTTATTCTAATATTAAAAGAAGAGACTTGGGGAGCTTCGTGGCGCAGCGCCGGAGGTATTGTAGCCAACATGCGACAGGAAGGTGACTATATTAATTGGTACTGCTCGGGCATAGGCGATGGATTGGGCAACGGCGATGCTGACAGAACTAAAGGTTATGTACCTGAAGGATATGTTACTGACGAAATCAGATCGGATCTCCAACGTCTCGGCTGGGTATTGGTGCCTGGTGGAGATTGGGAAAACTTTGAAAAGGAATAGGGTCAGACCCTTTTCTCTTGACAAACGTTCGCATTTAGCTTATAATATACTATAGGAAGCAACAAGCGAGTTTAAAATGTCATCTAAATATTATCATAATTGGAATCTACGCAACAGCAGTCTTGCTCAGACTCTTGAACACTATCTGATGCGTGGATATCAGCCTGGCGGCTTTACTACAGCAGTACTTGCTGGGGACTTATTTGGTGCAGTTGGACAAGCTGATCATTGGAACAAGCCTGCTATTGGAGAAATTGCAGCAGTAGTTGTTAATACTTGTCCTAGTGCTGCAATGGGTAGTTATGCTGCTGTTGAAGACTGGTGTGCTAACAAAGACCAGCGTCGAAGCAAATATGTAACTTGGAAATTGTTACATGATCCAATAACACAATCGTACGATGAAGAAGTACCGTATTAAAAGGAATAGATGATGACTACATATAAAACAACTATTTTGCAAGTTTCGATACATCTTGAGGATGCAAATCCAATTTTTGGAGAAGGCAACACCTATGTTAGTATAAATGATGAATCAGGCGGACCGTTCCTTACTATTGAGCAACAAGACGACAGTAATAAACCCGGAAAAGTTCAAATGGACTATGAAGAATTTATGGCAGTTGCAGAAGCAGCCAAAATGCTGATGCATCAAATGTACATTGAGAAGGCAGCACAAGAATGAAACAAATTGATAAAGCGTATCAATACAAAGTAACTCGAGAGTATAACAAGTCCGAATTTGACAGCCATATAGGAAGCAAGCTACTAACATGGCTTGCTAATAAAGACTATGATTTTGAATTTGAAATTACATATCCAAGAGGCCAACATCTTGATGCTAACTATTACTTCAAAGATAGTAAACAAGCATTCCACTTCGAGTTAACAGTATGAACATTCAACATTATCCATTATTTGACACAAAGAAAGTAATCAAACACTACCAAGAGAAGGACCAAGTCCCTATCACGTATATCTGTACAACTGACCTTAACGCTAGCGATCGCCCTGTTGATATTTTCTATAGGCAAACTCCTCATCCTGAGTTTGGCAACCGTTATTTTGGGATGTTCATTAATTTTAACCATGGCGGTGTAATGATTTGCGCTGCAGACCAAGTTGAAGGTTTAGAGTTTGGTATGATTGACGTAGATGGTAAATACTACTACAGTCAATCACATCATGATTACAAGGTAGTAGGTGAGAAAATGATTGACGGTGGCCGTGAGTACATTCGTACTAGCGGTTCAGTAGACGTATTTAAGATCCAAGATGGCAAATTTGTAAAACACGAATATGCCCCAGAGTAAATGATTTTACCATAAGGAGAATAGAATGTCAAATCATAAAAGATCCGCACAAGTAAGTTTCGACGATTCCCTAACTAAAGATGATTACGGATTAATTGTTAGTAAAGACGGTGAACTAAAGGGAATTTTTATTCCAGATGGCGCAGATGATGCAGATGAAATTCCAGAAAGCATTGTAGCATTATGCAGTCGATATTTCAATATTAATCCTAATGCTAAAGAACACGAAGATCAACCAAGGCTTCACTAATGACCCCGCAAGAACAATCCGATCATAAGAACAGCTGGAAGCCGGGCTTTATTGTCCGGCTTCACAGCGATCTAGATGTACAAGGTAAAACTTGGTGCAAACGTAATGTAGAACGCCATCAATGGAGTTTTACAACCTACACAGATGTATATGAGCATACATTTCATTTCGAACTAGAAGAACAAGCTCTTACATTTGCACAACAATTTCCAAACTACGTTAATTAATAGTTGACACATTAGAAAATATCTGTTATAATTAAGTTAATATTATATTAATAAGGAGCTTAAAATGAAAATTGGATTAAGTTACAGTCGTTGTATTCGCGACATTGTTGATGGTAAGGTAGCATTACGAGATGTGCTGGTAATTGTTGCTCGCACAGATTTTGATCCGCGTAACGACGAGCAGTGGCTTGGTATTTGGGAAGGATATGGCGGCGGTCAAACGTTTGGTAGTCCGTACAGCAATCCCGAATGGATAGATTACCTTGTTGAAGATGAGCAGAAGTTCCGTGACGTTACACTAGAGTTATACAACTCAGGCAAACTGCACCAACCGCGACAGTTTGGTGCTTGCGCCACTTACCGCTTGAACTATTACTGGCTAGACTGTGTAGTTCCGCAAAATGAGATGACACCTGCACAACAAAAAGCGTGGGACAACTATCAGCTTATTACCGGGCTGACAAAAACGCCTGTAGCATTTAACAACAATTTCTAATGACATTAATCAACGCAAAAACGGATCACTACTTGAACTTTATCAAGGATGATCCAGTGCGTCCGCACTTGCAAATGGTGTGGCGTATTAGCAACGGTCGTGAAGTGTATGCTCTTGAAGATGAAGAAGGCGAACTACGAGCAATGATTTGTGTTGCGTATACGAAAGAAGTGCCCAAGGACGAAGGTGAGTTAGATCGGTTGAGTTGTGACGACGGTTACATTGCAGTCTTCTACACGGTGTGGAGTTATGCCAAAGGTGCAGGACGTGATATGGTGCTAACTGTAGCCAAGCATATCAAAGAAACTAAGCCAGTTAAGCGTTATGTAACACTAAGCCCGCAAACTGAAATGGCTCGTAAGTTCCATTTAGCAAACGGTGCAACAGTACTACAAGTTAACTCAATGTCAGTAAACTATGAATATGCTATGGAGTTACTATGACATTACCTTATGAACGCTATCATGCTGTAACACGAACTGAGCAGTTCTTAAAAGAACTGTGCGATCCTAAGAAAACGCCCCGTGTACCTAAAGATATAAGACAGCAAGCATACCATTGCTTACATCACTATCCTAGCAAGCAGAATATGGACGTTGCAGCAACATTGTCGCCCACTGTGTTTGAAACAAACGATCCTATAGATAAATTAACATTACTAATTTTAGATTACGAAGAAGGTAGAAAATGATTACACTTAAAGAATGGATGGAAATAGTTGATTACCGGATCACTGAAGGCAGTATCTATAATCTCTA
The DNA here is from genome assembly GCA_041688525.1 of Crocinitomicaceae bacterium. Lineage (GTDB taxonomy): Bacteria > Bacteroidota > Bacteroidia > Flavobacteriales_D > Crocinitomicaceae > UBA2040. Next base: position 3,739 of record JBDNIA010000102.1, read on the forward strand.
CAGTCCTAATGCATATGCACTCAGCTCCTGGAATGGCGAGCATGATGGTTACAGTATGGAAATCATCTTTGATAATAAAACACACGTTGTATACTGTGTAGAAGCCTGCGACTTTAAGAATAACCGTGCGTATCGTGTGGTCAATCCTGAATACACAGGAGTTGATAAATTCGCGCAGGCGTGGGATGGTACTAACTGGATTGACCTAGATGTTGATGATGACTTTATCCAAAAGGCGTTAGCTATCAAGGCTGGTGAAGATTACGACACTCGTGTTATTGTTCCAATTGAAATTCCTGATGCAGATCTGTTAGTCTACATGAAAATTGCACACGAACGTGATATTACATTTAACGAACTTGTAGAGACTGCACTTAGGGAAGCAATTGAAAAATATTGTATAAACGATATGCCTGCACCTAGTTGAGATGAAGTAATGCAACAGAAGGTTACGAAAACGAAGGGTACAGCGAAAACACTGGATGGAACCCTAATATTGTATTAGAAGTTTAATAAGAACATAAAAGAAGGAAAAGATTAATATGCCAGATAATATCAAGTTTAATTTAAAGCAAAGTCCACTAACCTATGTAGGGGAATTTGATCAAGCAATTCGCGGCGCACTGACTGATGTATATTCAGCAGACCAAGTGTCAACAGATAAGTTTATTGCGAATTTTAATAACAGGTACAACACACATTGTGACCAATCAGACGCAGCCCGAGCATCGAGGGCTAATAGCGGGCGGCCACCAGGAATGCCGCCACTGAAAAACGGGCGCTGTATTGTAGCAACTGAATTGGCCAAACAACGACTGTGGACAAAAACAGAATACGCTGATCTAGAACGCTGGGGTACAGAAGTATTAGACGACACTTGGTACGGTCGTGCATTCCATCGCGGATACCCTGTGGTGGCGCAACATACATTTGTACCAGCAGTTAAAAAATCCAGCTCATTACGTGCCCGGTACTTTAAGTGGACATTTGAAAATGCCATTAGTCTTATGCGTGGTAAATCATTCTCTATTCTTAGCGTACCTGGTTCTGTTTTTTGGATTAGTGTCATGTTTATAGTTGGTGTGTTTATAAGGCAGAACAGGCATGAACAAACGAATTGAAGAACTTGCTCTACAGGCGGGGTACAAACCGTTACATGGGTTTGATTTTGCGAATACGTTAGAAGAAACCTATTTGAAAAAGTTTGCAGTGTTGCTCATTGAAGAATGTGCCGAACTCAACAGGAAACAAAGTTACAACATAATGGGTGTGTTGGTGGATATGGCAGAACCCAACGCAGAGTTTGACCGGGTGTGCTTGAACACAGTGAACCATGTGCAAGCATACTTGAGCGGCGACGCCTTGAAACAACATTTTGGAGTTGAAGAATGAGAAATCTAGCAATTGCTGAAATTTTAAAATTGATGCAACTCCTGCCCATCCATTACGACATTAAGCCGTGGGATCAATGGAGTAACCGAGACTTGTTAGAGTTTTACGGTAATTTGAGAATTGATGTGGAAACAGAGGAATATTGATTATGGCAACCAAAAAGCAAAAAGAAGAACTGATGCAAACGCTCAAGTTCACACCACGCACATACACATTGATGCTGTCCGGATACGGCGGCGAGATTGTTTTAGGAAGTGTGCCCCGTGAACAATATCAGTACTTTGTTGACAACGACATTGACATTGAAGAATTTGCGTGCGGCGGCGATGACCAAGCAGAAGTTCCAGAAGAAATGCAACCGTTCGAACCTGGCAGCTGGCACGAGTGTGATGATGTTGCACACGAATCTGGATGTGAGCTAAGTGAGCACAACTACATTACTGTAACTGATGAAGTTGGTAAACAGCACTGGCAGTCTAACTTAGGCTATGCAACACTGGAAGAAGCCGGAGTTTCATTTGACGAGTCAGACGAGTACTTGTGCGAGGACCGCGAGGACAGAGAAAATACAGTGGGCTTTGTTGGCCAAAGTACTGAGAAGGGTTGCTTCTTTGAAGGCAATTTAGAACTCACTGCACCGTTTGATCCTGCAAAACTTGCAATCAGTTACATCGATATCGAAGGCTGGAGTTTGATCGGTGGTGTTACATATGATGGTATTGATATTGAAGGACATGATGGATACGACACTAGTGGCAAAGGTTCAGAGTTTAAATTTTACGACACTGACAAATGATGAAAAAATCTATTATGAAAAAGTTGCTGAACAGTCTGTAACCCGCTTGCGAGTGGATATGGATGGAGCAACGAAACTTGTTAGAATTTTACGGTAAGTTAAGAATTGATATTGAAACGGAAGAATATTATGAAGATTAAGATTGGAAACTATACAAATTGGTTTGGACCCTACCAACTAGCAGAAAAATTGTGCTTCTGGGCTAAGCCTGTAGAAGGCGAATACGGTATAAAAAGCAAACCTGGCTGGGTGCACAACTTTGGTGAATGGTTAGCACACGGCAGCGTAGAGCCCGACGCAAAAGTAGGTGATATTACCAGCTGGAATCGTGAGCGTCACACCACTTTATTATCAAAGTTGTTGAGTTGGATTCACAGCAAGCAGCATCGTACAATTGAGGTACGCATAGATCGATGGGATACTTGGAGTATGGATCATACTCTTGGCTACATCATCCTACCTATGCTTGTACAACTAAAAGCAACTAAACACGGTGCTCCTTATGTTGACTCGAAGGATGTGCCCAAAGAACTACATGGCAAGAAACTTACCAAGGAGCAGAAAAACCAAGGTGAAGTTGACAACAAACATTTCGAACGCTGGGACTGGGTGCTGAACGAAATGATCTTTGCTTTTGAAACTAAGGTAGGCGACGACCGTTGGGAAGAACAGTTTGAAACTGGAGGAAGTGATCTACAGTGGAAGACACTTGAAGGCGGCATGAGCCAAATGATTGACGGTCCTAATCACACCAAAGTATATGATTGGGAAGGGCGCAAGAAATACCAAGAACGTATTTCAAACGGGTTTAGATTGTTTGGAAAATATTTTGAGAATTTGTGGGATTAGTCTGCTAGCACTTGTACTAACAGGATGTTCTACAGCAATAGCAATAGTAGACGTTACTGCTAGTACAGTAATATATGCTGGCAAAACAGTAATCAATACTGTTGACGCTATCACACCAAATATAGTAAACGATTAGGCACTCTCTAGGCACATCAGAACCCCATTTGGTCGAGGCAGCTCGACTCGCTAAAATCCTGCCGAGGTAAAGCTCGTTGCCGGTGGAGTAGCGTGTTCACCCCTTTGCGTCAAGCAAACATCTCCTAAACACTATAACACCTAGGAACGAGGTTATAGATAGCATACGTGCTATGTCAGTGCAGGTAAGGAAAAGACTAGAGTCCTTGGAGATGCATTTAAAATACCTGTTTCCAAAGTCTATGGCTGGATACGACTCACATGAAGTTATCCAAAAGTTAGATGGGACCTGTGAAGGTTCCGTCTGACTGAAATGATCTACATGAAATTATATTAAATCATTATTAAGAAGACAAAATACGATATGGCGATTAGCCATAGAGTTGTTTCGTGCAAACGAAACAATAATAGTTGACAATGATTCATAATGATAGTATACTAAATAAACAAATAAGATTGAGATTATTATGACTGGTATGTTTGATATTACTAATCCACAAGTTAAGGTATTAGTAGAACTTGCAAAAGAATGTGCGATATCTGATCCAATTGATTGGGGTGTATTGAGCATAACAGAAGACCAGGCCTATGTAATGATGGCAGCTCATGTGCTAGAAATGGAAAGAAATAACTTGACAGATGCAGCAATCATTGTTAAACTAATGGTAGAGAACTTTGTTTTGAATCTCAAACTGTTAGGAAAAAAATGAAAACTGTATTTGATAAAACAGCAATATTAACTAATACTCGCAATGCACAAAGCGTAGAAGCAGAAGTTGACGACGTGCGTGAGCACGATTCACTAAATGCATTCGTTGCAAACACTAAAATCCATATGAAATGGAACGGTAAAATTTACGTAGGTAATATAGCAGGTATGGAATTTACCACACTTGGACCAAAACAACATACAACTAAACAAGGAAGATATTAATATGCTAGTACCAATGGTAGTAGAACAAACCTCAGCTGGCGAACGTAGTTATGATATTTATAGTCGCTTGATGAAAGACCGTATCGTTATGCTTAACGGTCAAGTAGAAGATAACATGGCTAACTTGATTGTAGCGCAGATGTTGTTTCTAGAGTCAGACAATCCTGACAAAGACATTAACTTGTATATTAATAGCCCAGGTGGTGCAGTAACAGCAGGTCTTGCAATTTATGATACTATGCAGTACATCAAATGCGATGTGCGTACTATTGTAATGGGCCAAGCGTGTAGCATGGGTTCATTCCTAGCACAAGCGGGTACAGCAGGCAAGCGGGTAGTACTACCGGAGAGTCGTACAATGATCCACCGTGTTAGCTCAGGCACACGCGGCACTAGCGGTAGTGTACATGTACAAGAACTACAGTTTGAAGATGCTATCCGTTCAATGGAAGAGTCAAAGAAAATCAACGTTCGTTTGACAGAACTGTATGTTCGTCATAACTCAAAAGGTAAACAGTATGCTGAACTGTTTGAAACTATGAAGTTTGACACATTCTTAAATGCAGCTGAAGCAGTTGAGTATGGTCTTGCTGATATGGTTGTAGATAAACGATAAAAGGAAATATAAATGTACGCAACAACAAGTTATAGAGACGCTTCTGCAATCAATGAAGCAATGGGCAGAGTTTATTCTCAGATGGGCATTGCTGTGTTTATCAGCATGCTGGTCAGTTACTATGTAGGAACTAGCCCAGAGCTATTGCAATTCTTTTTTACAGGAATGCTAAAATGGGTGGTTATATTTGCACCATTAGCCGCAATCCTTGTGATGAGTTTTGCCAGTGCTAATTTCAGCAAGTCGGGACTACAGATGTTTCTGTATGCGTTTGCTGGCTTAATGGGATTGAGTTTTGCTACAATCTTTGCAGTCTACACAATGGGCAGTATCTTTACAGCCTTTATGGGTGCAGGGGTGCTGTTTGGCACTATGAGCATTTACGGATATTTTACTAAAAAGGATCTAAGCTCAATGGGACAGATGATGATTGTAGGATTAATTGCAATTATTATTGCCAGTGTTGTGAACATCTTTATTGGTAGTACACTAATGCAGATGGTTATCTCAGCTATTGCTATCATTGTGTTCTTGGGCTTGACTGCATATGACACACAGCGTATCCGTGAAATGGTAAGTGTAGGTGGCGACACCGGCAAACAAGAAGTCATGGGCGCACTAACACTGTACCTAGACTTTATCAACTTGTTTATTCACTTGCTACAACTATTTGGAAATAGGAAATAAAAATGTCTATTAAGTATGAAGATCACGTTCCACAACCTAAAGACCCTAGTAAGTTCCACTTTTATGTAAGTCTTGCTAAAAGTGCAGTACGTATTGCTGCAGGTGGATTTTTAATTATGGGCAACTTTGTAGTTGCAGGTGCTCTGCTAATTGCAGCAGAAGTATTAGGTATTGTGGAGGAACTATGACAGAGGTCCAAGATACAGTAGCAGCTCTTAAAGGTATCCCAACACGAGAAAAACTGATGGAGATGCTGCGCAAGGAAGTAGTTGAAGTAACATTCCTAAAACTTGACGGTGAGGAACGCAGGATGCCTTGCACTCTTAAGCCAAGCCTGCTACCAGCAGTTGCTAAAGAAGATCCGCTAACACAAAAGAAGGTTCGCGAGATTTCAGACAAGGTTATAGCAGTATGGGCAGTTGGATCGAACGGCTTTCGTAGCTTTCGATACGATCGTGTAACTAAGGTAGAAGTTTTACTTAACATGTGTATACTTGAAACAACAAGTAACGGTTGACAGCAGCCTCTTTCTATTGTATAATGGTAATATAATAAAGCAATAGAAAGAGGCACATATGAAATATAACGATAAAGTAATACTTACAGATGTAGATGGTTGTCTACTCAATTGGGAATACGCCTTTATGTGCTGGATGGAACAGCATGGACACACTGCGATTGAAGGTGGTAATCTGTTGTATGATATAGCGCAACAATATGATATCACACAAAGTCAAGCATGGCAACAGGTTAAAATTTTTAACGAGAGTGCTGTAATGGGATTTCTTCCTGCATTGCGTGATGCAATATACTATGTTAAACGTTTGCATGAAGAACATGGATATGTGTTCCGTTGCATTACAAGTATGAGTCTTGATCCTAATGCTAAGAAACTACGCCAAATGAACTTAGAAAAGTTGTTTGGTAAAACAGCATTTGAAGAGCTCGTGTGTTTGGATACCGGAGCAGACAAAGACGATGCACTTGCACCTTACAAAGATAGTGGCTTGTGGTGGATTGAAGACAAGATGTCAAACGCAGTTGCAGGACTTAACGTAGGATTGCGTCCGATATTAATCGAACACGGTTTTAACATGAACGACACTGTACCACCAGGTATTACTAAAGTTGTTAACTGGAAAGAAATTTATCATCTAATCATTAACTAATAGTTTTATTGTCAAATGGCTAAATAAATTATAACAAAGGAAAGTAAGTTCAATGAAACTAACGCTAACAACAGTAGAATATTCGACACTAGGATCAAGTAATCCAGGTGCGGATGTCTGCGGGGTTTGCAAAGTTAAGTAGAACGTACTACTAAATTTTACAAGCCCTTAGCAGAAATGTTAGGGGCTTTTTTTATGGAGGCACACTATGACAGCAGAAGAATACTGGAAATGGATACATGCAAATGTTCAATAAAGGCAAAAAAACAGTTGACAGAGTGAGAAAGTTCGCATATACTAGTGACATACTGTAGCAATACAGCAGGCAATAGGTTAAAAAGTGTTGTAAAAATACAACAAAAAAGTTAGGAAATTAGTTGACATGTTCATCGTAACATGTTATAATGAATACATAGCAACAAAGAACAGTAGTTTAGAGTTGCTAAGAAGATTAAAAATAACAGTTGACATGTTCATTGTAACATGTTATACTAAACACTAGTAAGCAGCAATGCTTGCACGTTCTTTAACAATTTAGATACAATATTTTAGTGCTAGTCGCAAGGCTAACACTGTAAGTAGAGTGGTGTATGCACCAACATACACCACTAAACTCTGCTTACACATACACACAAATGCTTAGGCCAGGCAGATGTAGCGGATTACAGCTGGGCTCAAAGTTCAGTGGGCAGGTTCAATTCCTGTGAGTGTGTATTTGTAAGCAAAGTTTATTCCTCAGTAGCTCAGTTGGTAGAGCGCACCATAAATTTAGTTTTATTCCACGAGAGCCGCCGGGTGTGGCAGCAGACTGTTAATCTGTGTCGAAAGACTAGCTGGGTTCGAGTCCTAGTCGTGGAGCCCTTGATAAATATCTATATGTATAAATGTATAGAATGTAGTAAATCTTTTGCCAGTATTATGGCACTAAGTGGTCACAGTTTAAAGACCCGTTGGTAGTTTGGAAACGAACAGAACTGACGGAGATGAAGTTAATATAGTGAGTTGGATGAGAGGTTTAAATCAGCACCCTGCTAAGGTGCAGTTCGTAGTAATATGGGCCGTGGGTTCAAATCCCACACTCACTGCCAGCCGTAAGGGTCACAGGGTTCGACTCCCTGACGCTCCGCCAAATATTATACTCTGGGTTACCCGAAGTATAATTATAAACTCTCCCTTGTATACGGAGTATAATGTTATAAGTAGTATACAACTAAATTTAGGTCTTAAAGTGTTCACGGACGCACACGACACTGTCACTGTCGAAGAAGGGGATCGTTACCCCTTAAGACCGCCAAGTTAGTATAAGCGGGATTCGTAAAATGGTATTACCTTAGATTTCCAATCTAAAGTCAGGAGTTCGATTCTCCTATTCCGCTCCAGTTTTAAGTATACAGCACAGTCTGTATGATAAGTAAAATATGGCCCCGTTAGTTAAATGGTATAACTGCTGTTTTGTAATCAGCGGTCGGCAGTTCGATTCTGTCACGGGGCACCATATAAAAGCACACTCAAAGACTCTACATAGTAGAGGAACCGGTTAGCTCACCGGACATTTGACGAGCACGAGTGTGTCAGTAGAGTAAAATGCCCCGGTGGTGAAATTGGTAAACACAGCGGTCTTAGAAGCCGTAAGCTGAGAGTTCGAGTCTCTCCCAGGGCACCAATATTTTTAACAACAAAAGGAACATATGAATGACAAGACACATAGCCGAATAGGACTTCTTGACAACGAGAAAATTGTTGACAACATCGGAAATAGGTTTACTATGGTAGTTATTGCTTCGCAAAGAGCAAGAGAGCTTGCAAGGCAACATAGATACAAAGATGATGGTACTCAATTTAATGCTCCTATTTCGGCATTGCTTGAAATTCAAAACAGTCAAATTGGCTTAGAGTATATTCGAAAAATTAGATAACTCCGATTGGTGAAATGGTATCACTCTTGGTTTGGGACCAAGGAGCGCAAGTTCGATTCTTGCATCGGAGACCAAAATTGGGGGTTTAGTGCTAATGGGAACACGCTGCCTTTGCAAGGCAGAGTTAAGGGTTCGATCCCCTTAACCTCCACCATTTACTATGTCAATGCAGGCTTGCTAGCGGTACAGACATCAAGGCGTCATGTCATTCCGTAGCGAGGTTCAATTCCTCGATTGATACCACCTTATAATGCGGGAAGGGTCCGGTCACCACTCCGGTCTCATAAGCCAGGAGCATCCCAGGTTCGAATCCTGGACCCGCTACCAATAAGGAAGTTTGGCTGAGTCCGGTTTATGGCACTAGTCTTGATTTATAGATTTGATAAATAATGTATAGGAGAAATATATGTTATTTTGCAAACACTGTAATAGAGAGTTCAAAAACGCTGGGGGTCTTGGATCACATGAACCTTTCTGTAAATTAAACAAAGACAGAGTTCAGAGAACAAGATCGCCTTTAGCTGGTGCTAAAAAAGGATGCATACCCTGGAATAGAGATCAAACCGCCGAAACAGATAGTAGAATTAAAAGCGGTGAAGACCACTTGTTATTTGGCGTTAAATTTGGTGCATCCAAAACTGGTTATCACACCCAAGAAGCTAAAGACAAATTATCGATTATTGCAAAAAACCGTGGCTTGGGTGGCTATGTAAAAGGCTCCGGGCGTGGTAAAAAAGGATGGTATAAAAATATATTCTGTGATTCCAGTTGGGAACTAGCATATGTAATATACACTTTGGACCACGGAAAATCCATTGAAAAAAACGAGCAATTTAGAACATACGATTATGAAGGCGTTGTAAAAAAATATCTGCCAGACTTTATAGTTGATAATAAAATTATAGAAATAAAAGGGTATAGGTCCCCACAGTGGGAAGCCAAGTTGAAATGTAACCCTGATATAGATGTTCTATATAAAGAAGAAATGAAGCCAATTCTTGAATATGTAATCCAAAAACATGGCAAAGATTTTATAAAGTTATACGGAGGATAGGGGCGCAGGGCGCTGAGCGGTCTTGAAAACCGTCCCATCTAGGAATAGGTGAGAGTTCGAATCTCTCAGCTTCCGCCAAAAATACTAGTTATTATAAAGCACTTTCTATCCGAAAGAAGACATGTGGGTTCATCCATGAAAATTGCTTTATAATACACTTTTCTGGACTGGGGATTCCTGGTTGACGTATAGCGTGGAGAGTGTATCGGAAGTTGCCCACTACAGCGGTCTGTAAAACCGTCCCTAAAGGTAGTGAAGTCAAGGCACGTGGAGCGTTACCATCAACTTCCACCAATTTTGCGCTTTAGTGTAACGGCAACACATCCCCGAATGGGCTGCTTAAACGGTTCGATTCCGTTGTATGTTGGACAAGCATCATTGAAGTATAGGGTTCGACTCCCTGGCGCAAATTTATTTTTGGAGACTGAAACTTAACAGTTGATTCATTCCTAGCCCTGACACAGGGTGGCAGCTGGTCAAAGTTAAGCGGATAAAGTGGACGACATATAGGTAAGTGACTCGGCTAACGCTGATATCGGCCGCCCGTGTGTAGGCTGTCTCCATCCTTGTTTTGCATCCTTAGCTCAGGGGTAGAGCGTTTGATTTACATTCAAAGGGTCCGCGGTTCGAAACCGTGAGGATGCACCAAGTTTTGTAAGTGTTAGCAAGAGAAAGTCACGCTGTCTAGGTTTGTTCGAACTACCGAAACAGTAAAAGGCCACATTGGAAGAAAAAAATCTCTATAGTTTAAAGGAAGAACGCCAGCCTTTCACGCTGGTAATGCGATGTCGGGATTCGCTAGGGATACCAAATAATAATGTAAAGCGGAGTTCGATTCTCCGTAGCGTTACCATATATAAACACATTTGATTCCCCTGTAGCTACCTTTGGGAGTTCGAAAGAATCAACGTAGCCAAATGTGTTTATATATGGTATTATGAAGGAGTAATTACCTTCACCATATTCGGAAGTCATGACTCCGAAGAATCCGTAGTCGTCTAATTGGCAAGACAGGCCCGTCACTGGCGCCCAATGCAGGTTCGAGTCCTGCCTACAATGAGTTTGCATATTGAAACACATTAGAACACGCCCCTAGTACCCAGCATGTCGAATCAATGGCGGAATGTTGAGTGTATTTCAATATGGTATAAAAAACATACTTGATCCTAGACATAGTCTAGGTAGTAAGGACAGGACACCATCCGTTCAATGAAAAAGTCTCAAGTGCGTTTCCATATGGTATAAAAATATTCTGTCTAACTTGTCAACATATAAATAGTATTATGATTTACACAGACAAGTTTGCCTTTATACATATTCCAAAAACATCTGGGATGAGTATAAAGAAAAGTATAAAACTAAATTGTCCTGATGCAATATACATGCCTAGGAATACATTTAGCACAGCAAACTTTATACCTAGTGAAGATTGGCGTATAGTCATGCACTACCCCTACAGCTATTGGGAATTATATACTCAAGATAAATGGGTATTTTCAGTTGTAAGGAACCCATTTATCAGAGCTGTTAGTTTTTATGTTTACTTAAAGACAACTTATACTTCGTCAAGCAAGTTTACTAGTTTAACCTTTGAAGAATTATATACTAAAAAAGAAAATGCGCATATAGACATTTCAAGCACTTCTCAAACTAAGTTGTTAACTGGTAACAATAATAACATGGTCCCAAATATTTTTAAATATGAAGATGGCTATGCTGACATTGAAGATATATTAGGTTTTAAGATATCTCAAAAAATTAATATTACTCCAGCATATAATTATTTAGACTACTACAACGAATCTCGAGAAAAGTTAATCATTAACTTATTTGAAGAAGATTTTGAAAACTTTAATTACAGCACTATCTTAACATAAAAGGATACTATACATTGAAAATTACTAGTATAAAAAAGAACTGGATTAGTGAAGTTAATGATATTGACTGCGGAAATCTTTCTAATACAGAAAAAGAAATAGTATACGATTTGTACGCAACTCAAAAGGTTGTTATTTTTAAAAATCAAAATTTAAATAATATACAATTAAAAGAATTTTGTAGTATATTTGGGAATGTTTGGGACAGCTCGAAAGAAAAATATAGCGGTCTAACTCAATCTATAAATCAAGGGCACGAAGATAATTTTGTTGAAACAGTAAGTGAAAGCGGATTATTAAAGTCTGGAACAATTCCTTGGCATATTGATCTTACACACTTTCCTTCGCAACTTCTTCCTAATAGAATTTTATATGCTATTGAGTTAGAAGGAGCGCCCACAGGTACAAAATTTGTTGACACTATCCAGGGTTTACATTTAATAGATAATTCAGTTCGAGAGTTTTTAAAAGAAGCAACAGCATTATGTAAGGCACCATACACAACTCCGTGGGACTGCTATGTGCGGCGCCCAGCTATAAATTGGCATCCGGTACACAATGATTATGGATTAGTTGCTGATGAATTATTTACTCAATGGATAGATGGTCTTCCGGAAGGAACAAATTATATAGAGTGGTTTCGAAATAACATAATTAATAAAATGATAAGCGACGAAACCATGTATCTACATAATTGGAGTATTGGAGATTTAGTAATTTACGATAATTGGAGTACTATTCATTATAGAGATGCGTTTATAGGGAAGCGTAAATTAAAAAGGGTTACTTGGGATCAAGATTGGTGCAAGTATATTGGAAATAAAAATATTGTATCTAAATTGTTAAAGAATCACTTGACAGATGATAAATAACTGTGTATAATAAACACATACAACGAAATAAAAGAGAAATGAAAATGACTACACAACAGAAACACATGCAGAAACATATTTGCATTCGCTGGTTTAGCGAAGGGGGTTCCTGTTGACGTCTTAGTTTTCATAACTAAAAGTTAAACAAAACCCCCGAAGTAGATAATACTCCGGGGGTTTTTTATTGCGTAAAGGAAAAATAAAGTTTTATGTATCGCTAGTGTAATGGCAGCACCTTAGTGTGCCTCTCTTAGAGTGTGCCCCGCAAGTCCGTAGTGAAACTAGGCATCACCGCGAACTCCAAATCCGCTATTTTCCGTTCAAATCGGAACGGACTTGCAGGGTACATTTTATCAAACTCTTCTATTTTTGCCATGAGATCAAGCAACGACAATGAACATTGCGTGTTTTTGCTTTGATTTGCTACATGTTGCATTAGTTGACAATTAGCAGGATGAGATATGATACAGGGATCGACATTATTTTTAAAACCGTGCGTTACGGAATACATATGATCTCTAGAAATACCGTTAATATTTTTAATCCCTTTTCTGGAACCAGGAGTTGAGTACCAGCCATGATTTTGAATTAATCCAGAAGCAGTTTGAAACCAATCTGGATATGAACTAATACCAAAATTAAACCTACATTGGTAAGAATATTGTTTTTTGGTATCAATAATATCGGGATGAATTGTTTTTACAGTTTTAGAATACAAGTTTTTCCAGTAAACTTACATTTACATAGATATATACGAGTATATTCACCTAAATATTCTACTGAAACTTTTTCATATTTGGCTAATAGCGTAGTTCTAATTTTTAGTTTAGTGCTATCGGATAGTATTCTACCAGTATTAAGATGGCTAGCCCGACATGACTTACAGCAGAATTTAGGATTGAGTGTATTTGTTTTACAATACAAACATTTTTTAATTTGTCGTTTTGTTGAATGCTTGGAAGAGCAAGCAACGGAACAAAATTTTCGTATGCAGTTTTTATTTGTCCTCAGAGGGAAAAACATTGATTGACATTGATTACATTTAAACATATGTTTATTTATCATTTCGTTGGGTCGGGGTTCGAGTCCCTGGCGGTATGCCAAGTTTAATGCTTCGTAGCTCAGTGGTAGAGCAAACGGCTGATAACCGTTAGGTCACTGGTTCAATCCCAGTCGAAGCAACCATGTGTTCGTAGCTCAGAGGAAGAGCATCTGGCTTTTAACCAGAGGGTCGAGATTTCGAAATTCTCCGGACACACCAGATTTGATGGGGGTTAGTTAAATGGTATAACAGCGGATTTTGATTCCGCTATCACAAGTTCGATTCTTGTACCCTCTGCCAGTGTTATGTGCGTGTGTAGCCGAATGGTTAGGCCCGAGATTGCAAATCTCGATCATGCAGGTTCGACTCCTGTCACGCACTCCAGTTTAGGTAATGTAGCTCAGTTGGTTAGAGCATACGGTTCATACCCGTAGGGTCGGTGGTTCGAATCCACCCATTACCACCAAGTTTGCCCCTGTAGCTCAATTGGACAGAGTGTCGGTCTTCGAAACCGCGGGTTGGGAGTTCAAATCTCTCCGGGGGCACCAGTTTTATGGAGTTTGTGATGTAATGGTAGCATCAGAGATTGTGATTCTCTTTGCGTGGGTTCGATTCCCATCATTCTCCCCAAGTTTGCAACTTTAGCTGATATGGTTATAGCGGTGTCTTGAAGCGACATTGAAGTAGGTTCAATTCCTACAGGTTGCACCATTATGGTTGACAGCGGCACAAACGGTGCTATAATATATATATAAAGCACAAAAAGCACAAGATGAACTATAACCACTTAGTAGAACCAGTAAAAAGTTTTGAAGAATTGCAGGGACAGATTCTTTGTAAAGTAGTAAATTTGGGCGGTGATGAACTACGGTTTCACCTAACTGAACAGCACTATGTGAGAATGTATCACAGTCAGGATTGTTGCGAGTCAGTGTACATCGAAGACATTGTAGGCGACTTAGATGACCTAGTAGGAACTCCACTGTTGCTGGTTGAAAAAGTCAGCAGCTACGAAGGTGAGAGTAGATCTGAGGAAAGTGAAACTTGGACATACTATCGTTTTAGAACTATCAAAGGCAACGTAGACATTCGCTGGTACGGAAGTAGCAACGGATACTACAGTGAAAGTGTAGATATTGAAATTGTAGGTAAGGAGTAAAAATGCGTAAACTAGCTTCTATTCGTAAAATTGATACTATTCGCCCAATTGAAGGTGCGGATGCTATTGAATGTGCAGTTATTGGTGGTTGGACTGTGGTTGTTAAGAAAGGCGAATTTGCCGCTGGCGACCTAGCAGTCTATTGTGAAATTGATTCATGGATTCCGCATGCGCTAGCACCATTCCTCAGCAAAGGCAACGAGCCGCGAGTGTATGACGGTATTGCAGGCGAACGCTTGCGTACTATTAGACTGCGTGGACAACTATCGCAAGGATTGTTGCTGCCAGCAAACATCGGCGGTATTTGTGTTCTTGGTCTTGAAGTAGGAATGGATGTTTCTGCTATCCTTAGTATCACCAAGTATGAAGCTCCTATTCCTGCATGTCTTGCTGGTGAAGTTAAAGGTATGTTTCCAAGTTGGCTTCAAAAGACTGATCAAGAACGTATTCAGAATCTAAAGGAAGAACTTGCATACTGGGCTAAAGAACAGCATGCTTGGGAAATTACTGAAAAGCTAGACGGTGCGTCAATGACAGCTTACTTGCGTGATGGAGAGTTTGGAGTTTGTTCACGTAATCTTGATCTCAAGCCAAGCGAAACTAACAGCCTGTGGAAAGTTGCAGTTGCCAATGATCTAGAATTAAAACTTCGTCGTGCTAATCGTAATATTGCATTGCAAGGTGAACTGATTGGAGAAGGTATTCAAGGTAATCCATATAAGAGCAAAGGACAAGATTTTTTCTTGTTTGACATCTACAATATTGATACCAACAAGTACTTTACTCCTGCAGAACGAAAAGCATTCGTTGATGAGTTTGATATTAAACATGTGCCTGTTCTTGGAACCCTCACAATGGATGAGTCAACTACCATTGCTGATCTGCTAATGTCTGCAGAAGGTAAGTCAGTTATGGGAATGGTTGGTTGTGAACGAGAAGGACTTGTGTTTAAGATTCTAGATATGCAATGTTCGTTCAAAGCAATTTCTAATAAGTTCTTATTGAAAGGCGGTAATTAATATGGACAAAGTAATTAGAGACGGAAAAGTTGCTGTACTATACAGTCCAGGGCACGGCGCTGGTTGGAGCTCTTGGGGCCACGGCGACTATGGCAACAAAGCGCTGTTTGATCCTATGGTAGTACAGTGTGTTGAAACAGGAGACTTTGATAAGTTGAACACTTACATGACTCTTTGGTATCCAGATATGTACACAGGCGGCATGGACAGTTTGGAAATTGCTTGGCTTCCAGAAGGTACATTGTTCCGTATAAATGAATATGATGGTAGTGAAAGTATTGAAGTAAAAGAAGAAATGGATTGGATGATAGCATGATGTATATTAATAAACGAGATGTAGAAAAGATTTTAGAAGTTATGAACAAGTTTCCAGACGCAGAATCCTTTGCGCTAGCACATGAAGCTAGTTCAGGTATTGGCAGTGTAATTACCCTTACTATTCGAACGCAAGTAAATGAGTTAGACGGTGAGTTTAATGTAGAAATTGCAGGCGTGGAAAATTGGTAATGAAAATTAAATTTGATAAACAAACAATGCCAGACGAACTGTACAATTCGCTACTACAGCACTTTGTAAATGAAGCAGTAGGGCTTGGTGTAGAAGTAAACAAGTTTACCCAATTTAATGATTGGATTGTTGAATGTAATATAGATGCAAAAGCATCAGTACATTAAATAGGTTGACAACGGCCTATAATATGTTATAATGTACGTATAAACAAAAAGAGGCTCACAATGGCAGATATTTGGGTAATCAGCGATACACACTTTAATCACGCAGGTATCTTGAACTTCACCGACTGTGACGGCAAGGCTACTCGTGGCGATCGTTTTACGGACGTGACGGATATGGACGAGCAAATGATTACCAACTGGAACAGTGTTGTTAAGCCTGGTGACAAAGTCTATCACCTGGGTGATGTGTTGTTTGGTATGGACAAGCCGGCGTGGTTGGATGCTAACTTCAACAGATTGAACGGCAAAAAGCGTTTGGTTGTTGGCAACCACGACAACATCAAATTGTTGGGCAACTACTTCAGCGAAGTTATGCTGTGGAGAATGTTCCCCGAGTTTGGTTTGTTGCTGACTCACGTTCCTGTACACAACAGTACATTGGGCGAGAGTCATAGATTTGGCGAAGGCAGTATGTTAAATGTACACGGACACATTCACCAAAATCCTCCACCGTCGCCTAGCCACAGATGTGTAAGTGTAGAGCAAATCAACTACACACCTATCAACATTGACGAGTTAAGAGTACGATGAGTGACTTTGGATTTTACCTAGTAGCAGGAGTGTTGATTGTATTGTTCTATGGTGAGCCAGACTTACATGACGCACTAATATCCTATCTAATGAGGGACTAAATGTTTGAACATCGTCTGTATGACATTGAAAAGTGGGAACAGGGCAAGATTAGATCTTGCTCTGTACTCCATCTCGTGCTATAATATATACATTGCAAGGATACATAGTCTTTGACAATCACTAGAAATAGAACCGGAACAATTATGCGAACACAGCCACAAAGTATTATTTCATCGCTAGAGGATCATCCTAGTCGTCTTAACAAAGAAGGCATTCTTGAATCTGCAATGCAAGAAGGACTAGACGAGTTCTTTGAAGGTGTGCGTATGGCACTAGATGCTATGATCACATTCGGTGTTAAAGCAGTTCCAGAACGTTCAGATGTACTTACAGGACAGGGGCTTGATTGGCCTACATTTAAAGTACTTGCCGATCAATTGATCAACCGTGAGCTTACCGGACATGCTGCTCGTGATGCAATTGAACTTGCAATGAGTGTTGCTACCACAGCACAGTGGAACGGCTTTTATCGTCGTATCCTTATCAAAGACTTGCGATGCGGTGTAAGTGAAAAGACTGTAAACAAGGTTGCTAAAGACTTCCCGCAATATGCAGTTCCTGTGTTCACTTGCCAACTTGCACACGACAGCGCCAATCACGAAAAGAAGATGACTGGTAAGAAACAGATTGAAGTTAAACTAGATGGTGTTCGAGTTATTACTATTGTCCGTATGGACGGGCGTATTAATATGTTTAGTCGCAATGGCAAAGAATTTCATAACTTTGGACACATTATTAAAGAAATTGAAACTGTAGCTAAATTTGATCCACCGCCATATGATTTGGTTTTGGACGGAGAAGTAATGAGTGCTAACTTCCAAGACCTAATGAAACAGGTACATCGCAAGGACAATGTAACAGCAAGCGATGCTGTACTACATTTGTTTGACTGTGTTCCGTTAGATGAATTCCAAAAAGGTGTATGGAATAAGCCACAGAACGTCCGTAGTCAACTTGTAGTACATTGGGTTGCAAAACACCAGGCGTTCTTACAGCACGTACAAGCGCTTGAGTGGGAAGATGTTGACTTAGACACTGTAGAAGGTGAACAACGCTTTGTAGAGCTGAATAAAGCGGCTGTAGACGGAGGATATGAGGGTGTTATGATCAAAGATGTGGACGCAGGATATGAGTGCAAACGCAGTCATGCTTGGCTCAAAGCCAAACCATTCATTGAAGTAACATTAAGTATTACCAATTTAGAAGAAGGAACTGGACGCAATGAAGGAAGACTTGGGGCTTTTGTATGTGCTGGGCAGGATGACGGCAAGGATATACGTGTTAATGTGGGCAGTGGTTTTTCAGATGAGCAGAGATCCACTTTTTGGCATACTCGGGATTCTCTTATTGGTCAGCTTGTTGAAGTTAGGGCAGATGCTGTAACACAGAACCAAGACGGCACCTACAGTTTGCGTTTTCCGCGTTTTAAAACATTCCGCGGATTTGAACCTGGCGAAAAACTATGAAAGAAGTTGACAAGTTTTGCCAAAAGTACGATGCTTATGTGCGTGAAAGTAGTCGTATGCATCGCAGACTTAAACCAGTGTCATATGCTGTATGCAGTGACAGTGATCCTGAAATATTTGAAACTATGCCCATCACCGAAGTTAAATGTGTAGAAGTACACATGCCAGAGGATCGCTTCCGTGCTCTATTAGAACATGACAAATGGCTATACGACGCACGGACGAGCAACTACATTAAAGTCAAAGCGGCAGTCTATATTGTAGAACAGCATGATCGCGAAACTCGAATTAGACATGAAAACCCCGCGGCAAAGATTGCATACGATAAGTATCAAAATATTTTAAGATTAGTTGATAGTCATTACAGATGAAAGAACGTAAATTTATTGTATCCTGGGACTGCCTAGGATTTGAGTGCATTGTAGACTGTACTAGTTGGGAACGTAATTCTCTGCTAAACTCAATTGCGGGCAAAGAGTTAAAGCCTGCTCCTGTCAACCTACACGCAATGACAATGAGAGCTCGATATAATCCTCAGCGTAGTCCTGAAATTTGGTCGTTTACTACAGTTGACAGTATTACTGAAATTGAACTTAAAGAAATTGCAAAAGTTGATCCTCAACAACTTGTTAATTTGATTCGAGAGCGAGGCAACTGCCTGTACAATAGTCCAAAACAGAAAGCAATAATAGAATGAAAATTTATATAGATACAGAATTTAACGAGTTCAAAGGCGAGCTTATCAGTATGGCACTGGTTGGTGAAGATGGCAACGAGTTCTACGAAGTGTTGCACTGTGCTGATCCAAAAGATTGGGTCGCTGAACATGTTATGCCGTTCCTAGAAAAAGAACCTATCGAACTAGACGTGTTTCAAACTAAACTTCAACAGTTCTTATTCCAATATCACAGCATACATTTAATCTCCGACTGGCCAGAAGATATCAAACACTTCTGTGATGCTTTGATTACAGGGCCAGGCATGTGTTTAAACTATCCTCTGATTACTATGGAGATACGCAGAGATCTAAGCAGTGCAGACAGCAAAGTTCCACACAATGCACTGCACGATGCAAGAGCTATTGCAGATCAAGATCTGAGTAATAATTTCGGAGTTGAAGAATAAACATGAAGCTGGAATTTCCTCAAGGCGTGCCTGATGGGTGTACAGAATGGTTAAAGGAGCATGTAGGCTCAGGTGTGGATAATGCTAACGGAGTTGGCTTTGATGAGTGTGCGTGGTACTATGAGCGTAGGTTTGTGCCCTATGATAAACAGGTTCATGATGAACAGCCCACTGCTGGTGATTACATTCCCACAATCACTGTGAAAGATCCCAAGCTGGCTACTCTGTTTGCTCTACGATGGAGTGGACATGCTGTATAAAATGCCTAGCGAATTATATGCCAAAGTAACCAAACATCACTCTCTCGATGGGCTAGGAGTACATGCGGGTAGTGATTTTGATCTAGAAGATTTTGCTAAAATTATTAAGAAAACTTACGGCCTAAAAGATTTAGACCATTGTGAATTTCCAGAAGACGACAACGACCCTGCCTGGCTTACACCAGGAGGCGGAGAATTATATCACTATAAGATAGTGGATAAGAAACTATTTACTCTGTTTGCATTGAGGTGGAGTGGATCGTGAGAATACTGAAAAAAGAACTGTGGCCGCACTGTGTGAATCTTGATGTAGATGACACAGGAATTAAAATTGACAATGTTGAGATATGGTTAGGCAAACACTTAGGGTCATTTAAGGATCAGTGGAA